>JBDQHQ010000165.1:0-4770 GCA_040264795.1 Akkermansiaceae bacterium
GCTCACAGGCACCTCGGTTTGCCGAGGCATTTGAGGTAAATAAGCTCATTCCACAACGCCCGGACACGGCGATGCACAGTGCGCCGTGGGCAAAGGCTTCAATCTCCATCTCGCGTCCATCCCTGCCTTTTAAGCCGTTGGTTTTGATTTTGCCGTAAATGGATTGAATCATTTTCAAATTCAGCTCCCGCGCTAAAACTACACGGTCACAGTATGGTGCATAAAATTTGACGGACTCATAATTAGACAAAGACAGCTGGGTGGAGAGGTGAACCTCCAAACCCAGTTCATTGGCCATTTGCATAGCGGCCATGTCCGAGAGGATGACCGCGTCGACATCGTGATCTTTTGCTGTTTCAAGCATCTTGCGGGCGAGGTCGAGGTCGTGCTCGTAGAGTAGTGTGTTGAGGGTCAGGCAGCCTTTAACACCGCCGTCATGCAGGCGGGTCATGATTTCCTTGAGGTCAGGCACATTGAATGACCTTCTTGCTCTGGCACGCATGTTTAGCTGGGCGAGACCAAAATAGACCGCGTCTGCACCATTTGTTATGGCCGCCTGCAAAGAGGCAAAGCAGCCCGCAGGAGCCAGTAGTTCTGTATCCAGTAAAGTGCTATTGTATGGAGCTTGAGGGTTCATGTGAGATTTGGGTTGGAAAGTGAAAATCCTGAGCTGACACCCATGGCTCTAGGTGAATACTCTGCAGGTGAAAAGCACATAGTGATAAAGAATCCTGCATAATGCTTGCCTGTTTTTGATGAGCCACGTATTGATTTCACTATGAAATTAGCACTGCTTTTGCTCATGCCAGCCTTACTGGCTGCTGAGTTGGTGCATGCCCACGAGATGAAAATAGCGAGCGTGGATGCTGGCAAGATTTTCAGTCATTGGGACTACACTATTAGCTTTGAAGACCAGCTTGAAAAGCTGAAGGAGAATATCAAAAGCAAAAACAGTGAGCGCAAAGCTGTTATCGATGAGCTGGTCAGTAAGCAGAAAAAGATGGTGGAGCAGTATACGCAGCAAAAAGACTCCATGAGTGCAGAGCAGAAAACGCAAATGGATGCGTCCTATAAAAATCTTGTTCGTGAAATTAAAGCTCTGGAGGAAGAAAGGCTGAGTTATTGGGGTAGCGAGAGGCGCAAGCTCTCTGAACTGGAAACCAAGACATCCAGATTCATTTTGGAGAGTATTCGGAAAGCAGTGAGCGCCTATGCTGAGCAGGAGAAATTTGATATGGTCGTTGAGATGCAAGGGCAGACGACAAGAAACTTGCCATTTTTTCTTCATCTCGATGGTGCTGTCGACATCACAGACAAGATTATCTTGCAGCTCAATGAAACTGATCCAAAGGTCTTGCCCTAACAATATTTTGTATGAAACTCACTCTTCAGGAGCTCGCCGATCTTACCGGGGGCACAATTCTTCATTCCGGTGCTTATTCGAAGTTTTCCTCCATGGCCTCTCTGGATGAGGCCAAGCAAGATGACGTCTCTTTTCTCGGTAACGAGAAATACCATCAGGATTATCTGCAAACCACGGCAGGCGTTGTCCTCGTTCCCAAAGAATTGCCATCGGAACCTGCTCCGTCTGAATCCGTCTCGCTTATAGAAGTTGAAAACCCCTCATTGGCATTTGCTATGGTGGTAAAGCGTTTTGTCTCCATTAAGCGTGATTTCAAGCCAGGCATTGATGCTCATGCGTCTGTGGCTGAAAACGTCTCACTTGATGCCAGCAAGGTGTGTATCAAGGCCGGTGCGGTTGTTGAAGAGGGGGCTGTCATTGGTGATGGCACCGAAGTTGGCCCAGGCGTTGTCGTGGGTTCAGGTGTGCAAATTGGCAAGGACTGCCTACTGCATGCAAATGTCACCGTGCGAGAAGATTGCGTCATTGGTAATCGGGTCATTTTGCAGCCTGGATGCGTGATAGGCTCGGACGGATACGGCTACGAGCTTATTGAAGGTCGGCATGAGAAGGTCGATCAGGTCGGGATTGTCGTTCTCGAAGACGATGTTGAGATTGGTGCGAATTCGACCATAGATCGGGCCAGATTTGGAAAAACCGTCATCGGTGAGGGCACCAAGATCGATAACCTTGTCCAGATAGCTCACAATGTCCGCATAGGTAAACACTGCTTGATTGTGGCCCAGTCAGGAATGGCTGGTAGCAGTGCCCTGGGTGATTATGTGACGCTTGCAGCCCAGGCTGGTGTTGGTGGGCACATCAAAGTGCATGACCGTGCGGTCCTGACGGCCCAGACCGGGGCGCTCAAAGACCTCAAGGGGGATACCATATACAAAGGAATGCCTGCAAGGCCGCTGCGTGAAGAACAGAAAAAACTCGCTTATATTGCCCGCTTGCCCAAGTTTGCTCAGGAGCTCAAAGATCTCCGCAAACAGATCGACGATCTCCAATCGGGAAGTTCTGAATGATTGTATCACCCGGAAATGTCAGTGAGCTAATTACCATTAAGCCTCTTCAATACCTCACATACTCATAGCATCATCTCTCTCATTTAACTTATTTCTCTCCCTATCATGGATATTCAGATTGCTACTCTCTGTGATTTTGCCGCTGATTATAACGGTAAGATGGTTGTTTCCGGAACGATTGATGTGCTGGCGGCACCCAAGTTGCCAGTAGTTCAGCCTCATTGCTGCCTTGCATTGCGCCTTTGCATTACCCCTGACGATAATGGTGCAAACCAATTAACGGTGAACATTATCGATGGTGACGGAAAATCCACTGACCCCAAAATGCCGATCAAAGCTGAAATGCCGGTTGATTTGCCTGAGAAATTACCTTTTTTGCACCGGAATCTGATTCTTAACCTCCAAGGTCTCAAGTTCGACAAGGTGGGAGTTTACTTCATTGATATCAGTATCGATGGTGAACTCATTCAGCGTCTGCCCTTGCGTGTAGTCAAAGTTGACGCAAATCAAAAGAAGCAGCCACCGACCGACAACTCCTGATACTCTATGCCATCTAGTTTCTCATATCAGTGCGCATTGATTACCGGTGCTTCTTCTGGTCTGGGCGCTGAATTTTCCCGTCAACTGGCACCTGTTTGCAAAGAGCTTGTTCTCGTGGCTCGCCGCATCGATTTATTGCACTCTCTGGCAGCCGAGCTAGAGGCGCAATTTCCTGAAACAAAGGTGCAGTGCTTACAGGCTGACCTCACCGAACTCGATGAACGGAAGGCTGTATCAGACTCAATCCGGTCATTGGGCCTGAGCCCTGATCTTCTGATCAATAATGCCGGAATAGGCGATTATGGAGAGTTTGCGTCTTCTGACTGGTCAAAGGTGCAAACAATGATTCGCCTTAATATGGAGGTTCTCACCCACCTGACACATTCTTTTCTTCCCGGCATGATCGAGCGTGGCTCGGGTAATATTATTAATGTTAGCTCGCTGGCAAGCATACTGCCTATTCCCGATTTTGCTGTTTATGCCGCTACCAAGGCCTATGTAACCAGTTTTTCCGAGGCACTTAGAATTGAGCTACTGGATCATGGGGTGAAGGTCTTGGCTCTATGCCCCGGACCGGTTCATACTGGTTTTGGGCAAGTCGCCCAGCGTGGAGAAGCATCAAATGTTACCCCGGGAGGTGAGTCAGTCTATGTAGACAGCGAACAAGTAGTAGTAGAGGCGATTGCCGCGCTGCAACATGCCAAACCGAGGCATTACCCCGGAAAAAAAATAGCCTGTATGGCCTGGGGTATCAGATTAGTGCCTGATTTTCTCATGCGCAAAATCATGGGTAGGAGGCCGCGGAAAAAATCCTCCCCATAGAGATTTGAGTTAGTTAGTATATTCAGCCGCATGTTTCATTTTATAAATGCCCACCGTATCGTGACCTTAGCCATGATTGGAGCTGCGTTTTTCCTGTCCTCTTGCCAGCGGCCGGGGGCAGAGTCTGCCGAACAGCTTGATGACAAGAATTCAGTGGATCGTCATTTGTTTGATGAGCTTCACGTTCTTTGCAGCGGAGACTGGTTGTTGCCAAATGGTGCCAAGCTCTGGGTGGAGGAAACGAGAACCATAGCTGATGCCTCAGTGAATATTCAGATCCGGGATCAGGTAGCGAGGGGGGTGATGACCAGAGAATACGAGCATGCCTATCTGTGTAGGTTCATTAATGAAACTCACGTAAGGGTTGAATTTCAAACCGACGAAGTCTCTTCCCGGGCCATTATCAGCGGTAAGCCTTCTCCTCAGCCCGATCAAGAGGGAGCCTTGCATGAGCAAGTCATTTTGTTTGCAAGGTCAGGCGATGGTTGGCAAGGGGAGCTTGAGGCCGAGCAGGCCACGCCAGACCAAGTGAGCCGTATTGATATCATTGCTGATGAGTTAAACGCTTACAATGATATGCTGATTCTTGGGGGGGCTCCGCGCGAGGTTGGTGAGACCTGGGAAATAGACCCTTCCAAACTAAACTCATATGCTGGTGCGCTCAAGCAAATGGAGGGAACTTTTAAGGTGTTTTTTAAAACCATCGTTAAGTATCAAGGTTATCATTGTGCGGAAATCGAATTGGCATTCAATCTTGCCGGGGTAGATCCCGATGGCATGGAAATGCGGCTCGCCGGTAAGTCTGTCGTATTGCATTCACTGGACTATCAAATACCTCTGAGCATGGAGATGATGGGAGAGGTCACCATGGTTGATACTATTCAGAATGGCTTAGGTAAGATGCGAACCAAGGGGCCAATAAAGGTTAAGAGGGAGAGCACTCTGACCCTTCCGTAAACGCAATAAGCGTTTCAATAC
>JBDQHQ010000166.1:0-4731 GCA_040264795.1 Akkermansiaceae bacterium
AGATATGGGATCATCAGGAATAGCTAACGAGTATAGCGAATTCACCAATACCGATTAAGATTGTAGCCAGAAATGCAGGGTCGTAGCAAGGGTCAAATCAGTTAGGTAAGGTTTAAGTTTGGAAAATACTTAGCGTCTGGATGATTTATCACCCTATCATAAAAGGTTATTGATGCTTGTTATTCAGTTTCTATTAATCTGAAGTTTTTCTCTTGTTAATGTGTTCGAATGAACATATATTATCATTCGTGAATGAGATCGGCAATTCTAACTATTTAGGCAACTGGCATGAAGATTTGATGGCATCACGGGACTTGGGTGATCCTGAAAAACAGGGTTATGGCTTTCTTCTGTCCTGGTATGAGACTTGGCGTATCGGCAGGCGTTTGCGCATAGGTCATGAGTCGGCGAGGCTGTTTTGGAAAACTGAAGTGCAAGCAAAGCCTCGCAAAGCATGGCAGCTGCAACAGTGGTCTGAGGCAATGCGCTGGCTATTGAACTGGATATCCGTATGCCGGAAGGAGGGCAGGGAGGTGACGAGCCTCGGGGAAAAAGTGAGGGATTCGGTGGAACGGACAGGCGGCCGCAGGGGCCTGGCCATGAGAACGCGCAAATCCTACGGGAGCTGTGCAGCACGTTTTGCTTCATGGGCCGGCACACGTCAGCGTGTGCTTGATGTGTCCGTAGCTCGGGAATGGCTCACGGAGCTGGTTGCAGCGGGCAAGGTCAGCTACGCCACACAAAAGCAGGCACTCAATGCTCTGGTCTTCCTCTACAAGGATGTCTGCGGAGTCGAGGACATCGATCTGGGGGTCAAACTGAGGAAAACACCGAAGCGTATTCCTGTAGTACTGGATATGGAGGAGATCATGCGGCTCATTGCCAAACTGGAGCCTGCCTACCAACTTCCCGCCCAACTTCAGTATGGAGCCGGGCTGAGAGTTGGCGAATTGGCACGCCTTAGGATCAAGGATGTTGATTGCGGCCGTAGGCAACTCACGGTGAGGGCTGGAAAGGGAGACAAGGATCGCGTTACGGTGATTCCCAAAGGGCTGGTGAAAGCCATTGAGAACAATATACAGCAAGCGAAATCCTATCATGAGGATGACCGGCAGGCAGAAATTCCCGGCGTGGCCTTACCGGGGGCACTTGCACGCAAGATGCCAAAAGCTGGCAAGCGCTGGGAATGGTTCTGGCTTTTCCCCTCAGACCATTTGTCAAAAGATCCGGAATCCGGAACCGTCCGGCGCCACCACCTGCACCCGGGGGTCTATGCCCGCGCCCTGAGTCGTGCGGCGGAAGCGGCCTTGATTGGCAAGCGCGTGACATCACACTGCCTCAGGCATTCTTTTGCAACCCATCTGCTTGAATCAGGCTGTGACCTGAGGACCATTCAAGAGCTTCTGGGGCATGGGGACATAAGAACCACTGAAATCTACACGCATGTCGCGAAAGGCGCTAACGGCTGCGGTGTGCGTAGCCCTTTTGATAATTGGTGAGATAAGCCTACAGAACTGACCGCCGGCAGAAGGCAATAACTTATTACCTGCGCAGGCTGGCTTCTCATGGGCCGGTTTGTGGCTTCCAAACTCTGCTCTGGTCTATTTCAGAACTTTAATCGGGTTGGCCTGGCGGCGGAACTTGCTGTTGCGGTCGTGCACGTTTTGCTGCCACTCGGCAGGCATGGGGGAAAGATCCGTGCGGTCATCGTAATATTCGCGCAAGGCCTTGAGCTGCTCCTTGAGCCTCGAAATGGTCTGCGCGTGCGCCTCGCTGCCATACAGGTTCTGCAACTCATCAGGATCGGTCTCCAGATCGTAAAGCTCCCACTGATCAAACTGATAGAAATGGATCAGCTTATGGCGCTCAGTGCGGATGCCATACTGCCGCGGCACCATGTGCACGCTGGGATACTCGTAGTAGTGGTAGTAGATCGAGTCTCGCCAGTCTTGCGGGTCCTCACCTTGAAGCAGAGGCAGCATGGAGCATCCCTGCATATCTGCGGGGACTGCAACACCCGCGGCGTCGAGAAAGGTGGGACCATAGTCGATGTTCTGAATGAGGTATTCGCTTGAGGAACCGGGCTTGATCACCCCGGGCCATTTGATGATGAAAGGCATCTGCAGGGACTCCTCATACATCCAGCGTTTGTCATACCAGCCGTGGTCGCCGAGGTAGAAACCCTGGTCCGAGGAGTAAATGACAATGGTGTGCTCACCCAAGCCCAGCGTCTCGAGTTCCTGCATCAACCGGGCGACACTTTCGTCCACCCCCCTCACACAGCGCAGGTAGTTCTTGAGGTAGCGCTGGTATTTCCAGCGGAGGTTAGCTTCATACTTGGATTTGACAGACAGGAAGGTGTTGTTCCGAGGCCCATAATGTTTCTGGTAGGCAGAAAACTGCTCTTCATTCATGCGTTGATAAAACCTGCTGAGCTGATCTTTGCCTTGCGCGGGATCATTTTTGAGATGCTGAAAAAGATCGTAATCAAGTCCCATATGTTGCCCTATGCCCATCTCATGTTTCGCCACGGGTGAAGCATTGTCCTTGAAGTCATCAAAGAGAGTGGCTGGCTCGGGGAGATCCTGATCCGCGTAAAGCTTGAGGTGACGCAGGGCTGGCATCCAGTTGCGATGCGGTGCCTTGTGCTGCACCATCAGCAGGAAGGGCTTTTGCGCATCACGCTTGTTGTTGAGAAAATCGAGTGCCAAGTTTGTGACCACATCCGTGCAATGCCCTTGAACTACCCGCTTGCCATCCGGGAAAATAAGATTGGGTTGGAAATAATCCCCCTGCCCTGGCAGCACGGCCCAGTGATCAAAACCCTGCGGTGTGCCCTTGAGGTGAGACTTGCCGTAGAGGGCTGTCTGATAGCCGGCTTGTTGCAGCAGCTTGGGAAATGTTTGCTGATCCCAGTCAAAGCTATTGCCGTTATTCATGAAGCCATTCTTGTGGCTGTGCTTGCCGGTTAGGATGGCAGCGCGGCTGGGGCCACAGATCGAGTTGGTGCAGAAGCTATTGCGCATCACCATGCCCTCGGCAGCGAGCTTATCAATAGAGGGAGTGGGGTTGACACTCTTGAGCCGACCGTCATAGGCGCCGATGGCATCAGTGGCGTGGTCATCCGAGAAGATGAACAGAATATTAGGCTTGTTCTCCCCGGCAAGAGTCGTGCTGGCAAGAGTCGTGCCGGCAAGACCCACTAGAGCACTCAGGAGAATGAAGAATGGTTTGATCATCAGCCGTGGTTGGTTCTTTCCCTACCATCAAAGTATTTGTCACGAATCCACTTGGGCTGCCATTTGTCGAGCGTGCGCTTCTTGTTCTGATAGCTGGGCTTGAGTGATGCCGGTTTTTTAACGCGGAGCGGATTGGTGTCGTTGAGTTGTTTACGCCAGCCCTCCATCAGGGATTCGAGCTCTTTGATTTTACTTTGATGCTCGGGGCTCTCAGCCAGGTTCACCATCTCCAGCGGATCTTTGCCAATGTTGAAGAGCAGGTGGTGATTGACCATCGGGTAGATGTGCAGCTTCCACTGCCCGTCACTGATAGCGCGCTGGTTATTCTGGTAAGGAAGGAAGATGGAGTCGTGAATTTTCTCTTTCTCCCCACGGATCAAGGGCAGAATACTGACGGCATCCACCCCCGCCGGAGTTTTAACTTGGGCGAAATCACACAAGGTGGCGTAGAGGTCGTGGATGTAGGTTTGGGCATTGCTGGATTGCCCTTTGGGAATACCCGGGCCACTGACAATGAGCGGGCAAGACATGCTGTGCTCGTAAACGTTTTGTTTACCAAGTAGCCCGTGACTGCCCATGCCAAGACCGTGATCCGCGGTGTAGATGACGATGGTGTTCTCCGCGTGAGCTGAGTTTTTTAATGCGTCTATAATACGCCCCACTTGCTCGTCGAGCTGGGTCACCAGGCCGTAATATTCACAGAGCTGATCACTGACAACCTGCTCGGTGCGCGGCCATGGTGCCAGACTCTCATCGCGCCCATGGATGGTGTGCTGTGAGATCTTGAACGGGTGCTCAGCGAGGAAGTTCTGTGGCAATGGCGGGCGCTTGTTGTAATAACGCTCACGGTAAGGCTCGGGTGGGTTGCGCGGGTCATGCGGTGCGAGAAAGGACACGTAGAGAAAGAAGGGTTTGTCCGATTTTCTCTCTTCAATAAAGCGCACTGCCTCATTGGCAAACTGGGTGCTGGAGAATGCCTCCGCCTTGTATTTTTCACTCAGCTTACCTTTGCTGAAATCCTGGACCTTGAAGTCACTGTGATCCGCCATGCCTCCCATATAGACGGAGCGCCCTTCGGAGAAACCCATCTTGAGCGTGGTGAGCCCGTTGTGCCACTTGCCAATGATGAAGGGATCGTAACCTGCCTCACGGGCCAACAAGCCTGGCAATACTTCAGCCGCGTTCCAGTCCAAGGCCGGGTTGGCTTTTTTTCCTCCTTTGCTTGAGCCGATGTTCATCCAGTGCCGCCCGCTCATCAACATCGCCCTGCTGGCCACACACACCGCACCGCTAAAAGACCCCGCGCAGTAATTGCGGTGAAAACTGAACCCCTCACCTGCCAAGCGATCAAGATTCGGGGTATCAATGTGGGGGTTACCGTGGGCGGCGATCGTATCCGCCCGCTGGTCATCAGCAAAAAGGAAAACGATGTTGGGCAACTTGTCAGCATGTAGCTGAAAGCTGGCCAAGCATATCAGGGCGATGATAGAGG
>JBDQHQ010000167.1:0-4721 GCA_040264795.1 Akkermansiaceae bacterium
ACTTTGATTGGGTGCAAGCATGGATGATACTTTTGGCATCGAGTGTCGGCCTCTACACCCTGCTGCTGAGCTGGGTCGCTTCCACTGAATCAAGCCCAGGAGCCTTCAAGTCGCGCAGCATTCTCGCCGCACTTCTACTCTCCGTGCCTCTGATTACGATTCCCTGTCGCCCCATGTTGTCGGCTACCACTTACACCGGCCATGTAGTCGCTCTGCTCATCATCTACCTTTGGCTGTGCTACGCTCTGGTAACACTCAAGCGCTCCAAACCCGGGTTTGTCTCCCGTGCTCTCGCCGGATTCTGTCTTCTGGATGCTTGCTTCCTCGCACTCTTAGATCCCGTGCTCGCAATGATTCCACTGTTGCTCTTTGTGCTGGCACTTGCAATGCAGCGCTACACTCCGGCGACATAAAACCCTCAGGTAGTTGCTAGCCTTTACCTCGCGTACGGCTACTGACCTTGCCCACGCTCTTACCGATAAACTTGATAATCTCTGAGGCAACATCCTTGCCGGTCGCTTGCTCAATACCCTCCAGACCCGGAGAAGAGTTCACCTCCAATACCACGGGCCCGTGATTAGAGCGCAACAAGTCGACACCAGCCAGGCTCAGGCCCATGATTTTAGCGGCCCTGACGGCTGTTGATCTCTCTTCCGGCGTGATTCTCACGACGGTTGCGTTGCCCCCGCGGTGCAGATTGGAGCGGAAATCACCCTCTTTGCCCTGCCTTTTCATCGCGGCAATGACCTTGCCGCCAACTACGAGACAACGAATATCCGCCCCCCCTGCCTCACGGATGAATTCCTGGGCAAGAATATTGGCATCCAAGCCACGGAATGCCTCAATGACAGACTCAGCTGCTTTGGCTGTCTCTGCCAAAACCACACCCACCCCCTGAGTACCCTCCAACAACTTAACAACAATCGGAGCCCCCCCACAGAGCTGAATCATGTGTCCGGTAGCCTTTGTGTCGTGAGCGAAGGTAGTCACGGGCAGACCAATTCCCTTGCGGGCCAGTAACTGCAAACTACGCAGCTTGTCACGTGAGCGTGAGATCGCCACTGATTCATTAACCGAGTAGACCCCCATGATTTCAAATTGCCTCACCACGGCAGTACCGAAGAAGGTACGCGACGCGCCAATCCGTGGGATGATCGCATCGTAGCCCTTAAGCTCTTTGTCTCCCAGATAGATGCTGGGCCTCATGGATGCGATGTTCATGTGGCATTTGAGGTAATCAATGACATCGACTTCATGACCAGCACGCTCAGCTGCCTGCGTGAGGCTATTGGTAGAGTAGAGCTTGGAGTTACGGGATAAGATCGCTATTTTCATAGGTGAGGATGATGAGATTTTCCTGAGAAATAAATACTGTTTCCAAAGAGATGTGAAGCTTGGGTGTCTACGAGGAAGTAACCCGAGAGCGCCCGCCGGCCGAGGAGCAGAGGACACTTCATAACGGAGCGATCTGCAAGACTGAAAAACACCTCCCACTGAAATCCCCCTGGCAATCTGACCATGGTCTTGATCACAAGCCTACGACGACCTACCCCGGTAGAGCTCTTGATTTTTTTCCTCGATACCAAGGGGGCCTGACAAGCGATCGTTTGTCCGTGGTGACTTGTCGTTGTAAAACCAACCATTTTCTGCCCGTTCTGCTCAAACGTTTTGATATCCGTGGCATTCAAGCTTGATGTGTAAGCCCCCGTGTCAACCTTGGCGGTAAGCATATCGATTCCGAGAGCAGGTAGAGCCAACCACTCACGACGCCCTATGAGCATCTTGCTACGCAACTTTCCTCGTACAGGAAGATTGAGTTCTTCGGCCAATACCGATGAGGCTGCAGCACGCTTGGAAGGATCCGATATATAGGTAGGCGGCATGCGCCTCTGATAACACAGGATCGGACTTGGACTCAAGACATCCCTCCACATAAAAACAGCCTTATTTCTCGAACGAAGGCGTGCATTCGGGCGCTGATTCCATTAAGGTGAGATCCGGATATGGCAAAAAAACACGCACGCAAACGCATCTCACACCTCACCGTTGGCGATTTTTTTGAACGTCATGGCACTGAGCTGAAACTTGAGCTTCAGGGAAAGGCGGTAGGTTTTGATCGTAAAATCATTGAGCCCACCATTAACCACCCTGGGCTTGCCTTGGCTGGATTCCTCTCCTACTTCGCCTACAAGCGCGTTCAGGTTCTGGGTAATTCGGAGCAATCGTATCTGAGCAAGCGTGACAAAAAAGAGCGCATCTTGCGCTTCAGCGCCATCTGTGAGCGAGCCATTCCTTGCATTGTCACATCAAGAAAGAAAACCCTCAGTCCTGAACTTCTCAAGGTGGCCAACCAAGCCGGCATCGCCGTCTTTACCACACCCATGGTGACCATGAAATTTGTAAACGCCGCCACCTTGCTGCTGGAAAATGACTTTGCCCCATCTACCACGCGGCACGGATGCATGGTTGACTTCCGGGGTGTGGGTGTGCTCATTACCGGAGAGAGCGGAACCGGCAAAAGTGAAATTGCCATCGGCTTATTGGAACGCGGCGGTGCACTGGTGGCGGATGACATGGTTATTTTTCGCAGGTTAGGTAATGAAATTTCAGCAAGCGCCAAGGAATTTGCCCGCGGGTTCATTGAGATGCGTGGCATTGGCATCATCAACGTTGCCAATATGTTTGGTCTCGGAAGCATCCGAACCGAGAAACGGCTCGATCT
Organism: Akkermansiaceae bacterium; assembly: GCA_040264795.1. GTDB lineage: Bacteria > Verrucomicrobiota > Verrucomicrobiia > Verrucomicrobiales > Akkermansiaceae > Oceaniferula. The sequence continues at coordinate 2,723 of JBDQHQ010000167.1, forward strand.
GGTGATTACACTCAAGCCTCACAGTGACTTGAATAATGTTGATCGTCTGGGAGTGAGCCGTAAAAGTTACCGAGTTCTCGATCATGCCATCACCAACGTGGAAATACCGGTAGCCCCCGGACGAGACACAACACGTCTGGTTGCCATCACATGCCTTGAGCACCAACTCCGCAGTGTCGGCTATGACATGGCCAATGAATTCAACCAGCGACTTTTGGACAAAATGGCCAATGAGGATTCCGGTTTGGGCATTTAGGGCTGAAAATTTCCGCTAAATTGACTAAAAAAATCGCTTTTCGCCTGATCTTCAGTCCTCTAGACTTTTGCTGTCCTGATTGTTAAACCGATACACAAACAATGCCTACACGCGAATTCACTGTCACCAATAAGCTTGGAATCCACGCCCGCCCTGCTGCTCAGTTTGTAAAAACAGCCAGCACTTTTTCGTGTGATATTCAGGTTGAAAAAGATGACGAACAAGCGGACGGGAAGTCGATTATGGGCCTGATGATGCTGGCAGCCGGCCATGGCTCGATCCTCAGTATTACAACCTCTGGAGAGGATGAGGAGAATGCGCTTGAGGCCCTCGGCAGCCTGATTGCACGTAATTTCGAAGAATAGGGCACAATAAGTGCTGCCTGCAACTTACCCAGGGGGCAAGATTGTGCTTTGACCAGTTGCCAGCTTGTGTGCAGAATTGGGACTCATGCAAGGCACTGACAAAGAAATCATCATCCAAGGCACCCCGGGTTCACCTGGGATTGCTTTTGGACCTGTGCATGTCAATGCACGTGGTTTCAACGCACCTGAAGTGTATGAGATCAAAGAGGATCACATTGCCACTGAGCAAGAACGATTTCGGGACGCCTTGGAAAAGACTAAAACCGAACTCGATGAGCTTCGGAGCCACATCGATAAACTCTCCGGTGACGACCACGGGAAAATTTTTGATGCTCACCTCATGGTTCTCGAGGACAAATCCCTGATCAGCAAGGTGAACTCAGCCATCGTGGACCGCCATCAAAATGCTGAGTATGCGTTCTACGCGGTGATGCAGACATTCCTTGAGGCGATGCGCAGGATCAATGATCCCTACCTCAAGGAAAGAGCTGCAGACATCGATGATATATGCAAGCGCGTGCTGCGAAACTTCAAGCAAGACGAAGAGCACGAAGCCCTGGAACGTCCCGACCACCAGCACATTCTGGTTGCCTTCGATCTATCCCCTACTGACACCGCATCCATTGACCGCAACCATGTGATGGGCTTTGCCACTGAGCAGGGCAGCATTAACTCACATACCGTCATCCTGGCACGGTCTATGGGAATACCCGCCATTGTAGGTCTTGAAGGTGCTGTCATTGATATCAAGACCCTATCTGATAGTATCCTCGACGGCTATACCGGTCAGCTGATTCTGAACCCGACCAAGGCAACGATCAGGGAATATAAAAAGCGTGCTCAGAAGAGAAAAATAGCACGCAAAAAACTTGAAACCCTGCGTGAAGCAGAGACCACCACCACGGACGGTCACCATATTACCCTCTCGGCTAATATCGAGTTTACCCACGAGCTTCCCATGGTCAAAGAGTCGGGTGCCGAGGGCATCGGCCTGTTCCGCACCGAGTTTTACCTACTCGATGGTGGAGAAATGCCGGACGAATTGACCCAAGCTGAAGTTTATACAGAGGTCACCAAGTCCATGCACCCCAATCAAACCATCATCCGAACTTTGGACGCTGGAGGGGATAAAATTACTGCTGAACCACTCACCCAGCCAGAGCCAAACCCATTTCTCGGCTGGCGCGGTATTCGGGTATCACTGACGCGCAAAGCCCTCTTTAAAGAACAGCTTCGTGCTATCCTGAGAGCCAGTGCTCATGGAAAACTCGGCATCATGTTTCCGATGGTTTCCGGTCTTCGCGAAGTACGGGCTGCCAAAGAAATACTGCAAACGGCCATGGATGAACTCCGCAAGGAGAACATTGCATTTGATCCG
>JBDQHQ010000168.1:0-4719 GCA_040264795.1 Akkermansiaceae bacterium
ACCATCAACCATCAACCAACAACCAACAACCGCCATCCGCCATCCGCCATCCGAGCGGGCGACGAGCGTCAGCGAGAAGTGCAAGCGGGCTATAAAATAAACCATGAAAACAAAAGCCAGATACCTTTTCGCAGCGGTTCTCACTCTCAGCTTATCTCCTCTCTGCACATCCGCAGAGGTCCGGAAATCAGACTTTGACTCGATCAAACTCTACAGCCTGAAAAACAAAAACGGCATGCAGGTGGGCGTGACCAACTACGGAGCCATCATCACCTCCATCATCGTCCCGCACCGTGACGGCAAGATGGCAGACATCGCCCTCGGCTACAACCGGGTCGAAGACTACATCAATGCTGTCGACAAACCCTACTTCGGCTCAGTCGTTGGCCGCTACGGCAACCGCATTGCCAAGGGAAAATTCACCATTGATGGTGAGGAATACACCCTAGCCACCAACAACGGCGTCAACCACCTGCACGGAGGGGTCATCGGTTTTGACAAAGTCGTCTGGGATGCCAAACCCATCTCCGGCAACGGCTACACCGGGGTCGAGCTCAGCTACCTCGCAAAGGACCGTGAGGAAGGTTATCCCGGCAACCTTCAGATCAAGGTCACTTACAAGCTCACCGATGCTAACGAAATTGTGGTGCAATACCACGCCACCACCGACAAGGCCACGCCCGTCAACCTCACCCAGCATACCTACTTTAACCTCGCCGGTGAAGGCAATGGCACCATCCTCGGCCACCAGCTCCACCTCAACGCGGATCACTACACTCCCGTTGACGAGGGTCTCATCCCCACCGGAGAAATCGCACCCGTCAAGGACACTCCCTTTGATTTCACCACGGCCCATCCTGAATCCAAAGCAATAGGCCGGGACATTGGCCAAGAGAATGAGCAGCTCAAATTCGGCCTCGGTTATGACCACAACTTCGTCCTCAACAAAGAGGGCCAACAGGGCCAGATGACCCTTGCGGCCACCGTTTACGAGCCCACCAGCGGACGCTTCATGGAGACATTCACTGAGGAGCCGGGCATCCAGTTCTACTGTGGCAACTTTCTCGACGGGCGCCTCAAAGGCAAGGCCGGCAAACCCTACATTTACCGCAGTGGCTTTGTTCTGGAAACCCAACACTACCCGGACAGCCCGAACCAGAAAAACTTCCCCAACACCATCTTAAAACCGGGCGAAACCTACAGCACGAAAACAATCTATCGTTTCTCTGCCAAATAATTTCCCATCATCAAATCCAGCGCTAAATCCGCAAGTAAGTCAGAACCCAACTGAGGCCTGAGTGAAGCGCCTTTGATACAAACTCTGGCAGATATCCAGGTACTTAGGGATTACCCACTGACGACTCGTCAACCAGAGCCAAGGAAAAAGCCACGGACTCAGCCCTGTCCAACCTGTTATCCAGATGAAATACCAATGGCCGCTTGGGGCCGAACACCCCTTTGATTCGTAGCGCCGCGGCATGACTGGGCCGGTTCTGAATCTCTGGTTGCTTGCTAAACTCTAAGACACCCTTCTCAGTCAGACGTATGCCTTCATAGGCAGGAAAAAAGCCACCTTCATGGATGCTCAAATTACTCAAATCTAAATCCAGATCTGACTCACCCCAGCCAAAGAGCAATATCGGATCTTCAATCTCCGCATCAAATTCCAGCACCACTTGCTCTCTACTCTCTCTCTGGCAACCAATCGCTGCGGACTCCTCGTGATACCACTTCCCGGCTGCCTGCATCACCGGCAGATATTCTGCCCACTTCACCACGTAGAGTCCTCCCCCATTAGCACTCGCCGGCCCCTTGAGGATGACACCCACGCCGTTTAAACTCCCGGATGCATGGCCGGATCCCGCCTGACCATCCAGCCAAGTCGTTGTCTGAACATCAAATTGCTTCGTCTTCTCAAGCTCTGAGATGCGCTCGATTTCAGGCGAAATAGCAGCCACCCACGCCGGCTTCCCTCCCTCCTCACGAGCTGAGCTGTCACCACCATTGCTCAGGGAGGCGCCCTCCTCGAGCCGATGCATGCGTAGTCTTTTTTTATCGTAAACATCCACCGTTCCATCACGCACATAAACATCCAAGCTATTGCCCCCATCAACTTTCATCATAAAAGACGTCCCTACATCAACCACGCGCCCCTGCTCATGAAACACCGTGAAGGAACGATCACCCTCCTTGACCATGGCCAGCGTACCCTCATGAAGCCACGCGGATTCACCATCGATCAACTCATAACGAACCGGCCCCAGCAAGGAAAGCCTGGTCCCGGATTGATAGACCAAGTCCAAACGCCCTTGATCGATTTCCAAAACTCCCGCCGTCAAGCTTTTCGGTAAAATCAGCTCCCCATCCAACGAGCTCACCCCCTCGATACAGGCCACATCATAAGCCTGCATCTGCTCCCCCATTCCCCGAACAGGCGTAAAGCGCACCCCCTCGACCAACTCGATACTCTCAACCTCTTTGACAAGCTGCCTCTGCACCTTTGATGGACCGATTTGCATGCCAATCAGCCCTCCAAGTCCCAACAAAATCACTATGCCAGCCACCATCTGAACCCAGCGATAACGCGCCAATGAAACCCTGGACTGGGACTCAAAGCCTGTAGCCGCTGCAACTTGCCCCAGAGCCTGCTCCGTCTCCATACAACTCTGATAGTAACGGCGCAGCTCCTCATCATCTTCAAAGCGCCCCTCTAATATCATCAGCTCATCATCCGAGATTTCCCCGTCGATCAACTTCCAAACCAAATCTTGCTCATACTTATCCATGATACTCTTTATTTTCAGGCTTCCGTTCTTTCTAAATAACTCTCGATACAAAGGTGTAAGCGCTGACGAATTCTCCTCAGCTGTTGGGTCAATGTATTCGGCGCAAGCTTTCGCTCTTTGGCCAGCTCACTGATGGAACTGGACGGATCATAATATCGCATCACCGTATCATATTGATCCCCACTCAACTTCTTCAAACAATTTTTCAAGCCCTCCTCGCGCCGGCTCATCAGACCATCCCCCGGCTCCTCCTGAGCAAAGGTCTCCAACAAATCATCACTAAACACCAACTTCTCCCGCGCCTGATCGCGCCGCCAGGACTTTACCCGAAAATAACAAACCCGATACGCCCATTTAAGAAAAACCGTGCCCTCCTGCCAGTCCTCCTGCTTCTCCCACAACACCCGGTTACTCTCCTGAAGGATGTCATCCACAGACGAAGCATTCGCAACCAGCTTCGCGATGTAGCTGCGCATTTTCGGCTGCGCCGCCGTCACTTCACTGACAAAGCGGGTAGCAAAATCATCATCCTCCATATCCTTTTATACTCATTACCTCCATTTTATGACAAAATAAAAAAACTTTGTCATCAGCAACAGATTATCGGCATAAACCAATGTAGCGGCAAATCACCATATATATGGCAAAAAAGCGTTAGCTTGAGCCACTTCTTGCCCTATGACTCCAGTAAGATTTAAATTCCAAGGGAAAGTCCAAGAGCAATCATAATATGCAAAAAAATAATCATAATGTGTAGTAATATTAGCCCATTAAACGCGTATAAATGAAAACGAAACTGATCATTATGATGAAGTACATCACATTCACCCTCCTGCTTAGCTCAGGCCTACTTGCCGCTGAGGACAAGATCAGCTTCAACAAGGACATCCGCACGATGTTCTCCAACTCTTGTTTTCTCTGCCACGGGCCTGATGCTGAGGATCGTAAAGCCGGCCTTCGGCTCGATACCTTTGAGGGAGCCACCGCCAAGAATAAAGAAGGCGTGCCGGCCATCGTTCCAGGCAACCCCGGGGCTAGCGAAGCCTTCCTGCGCATCATCAGCTCTAACCCAGAAGAGGTCATGCCGCCACCCAAGCACGGAGATGCATTCACTCCCGAGCAGGCCGCTATCGTCAAGCAATGGATCAAAGAAGGCGCTAACTATGAAACCCACTGGGCCTACCAAAAGCCAAAACGCCCCCCGCTCCCCAAGACCGACGGCACCCCCGAGCACTGGCAGAAAAACCCCATCGACGCCTTTGTTTACGGAGAGTTGAGCAAGAACAAACTCAAGCCCTCACCCGAGTCTGACCGCCGCACCCTTGCCCGCCGAGTCTCCCTTGACCTCACGGGTGTCTCTCCTACACCGGAAGAAGTTGCTGGCTTTGTCAGTGACGAATCACCCGATGCCTATGAAAAATATGTAGACCACATTCTGGCCAAGCCTACATACGGAGAACACTGGACCCGCATGTGGCTCGACCTCGCCCGCTATGCGGATTCAGCAGGCTACGCCGATGATATCCCCCGCACCATCTGGGCCTACCGGGACTACGTCATCAGGTCGTTTAACGAGAACAAACCCTTTGATCAATTCACCATCGAACAGCTCGCTGGTGACCTGCTACCTCAGCCCAGTGAATCCCAACTCATCGCTACGGCCTTCCACCGCAACACCCAAACCAACAATGAGGGAGGAACCAATGACGAGGAATTCCGCAATGTTGCCGTCATCGACCGCGTCAACACGACCTTCGCCACCTGGGTGGGCACCACCATGGCCTGCGCCCAGTGCCACACCCACAAGTATGACCCGATCACCCACGAGGAATACTTCCAAATCTTTGACATCTTCAACCAAACCCAAGACACAGACAAAAGAGACGAATCCCCTACCCTGCCCCTCATATCCGATGCGCAAAAGGGCCAAAAA
>JBDQHQ010000169.1:0-4692 GCA_040264795.1 Akkermansiaceae bacterium
CCCAAGAAGACCCCCAAGAAGACAGCCAAGAAGACAGCCAAGAAGACAGCCAAGAAGACAGCCAAGAAGACCCCCAAGAAAACAGCTAAGATGGCTGCGGTCAAAAAAGCGACTCGCAACAATGTGCCTCGTAAACCCGTCGTACTGAGAGGTTTTGCCAAGAAACAACACCAGAGACTGCTGGATCTTCGAGATGGAATTCTCGATGCTATGTATGGCGTTACCCACGACACCCTTAAAAACACAGATGGCATGGAAACAGGAGGGGGCGGCATGCATACGGGCGACGCTGGCAGCGATTCTTATGACCGAGACTTTGCGCTCAACCTGCTGGCCAAGGAGCAAGATGCCCTCAGTGAGATTGAGCAGGCCATTACCCGGGCTGAGACCGGCGTTTACGGTATCTGTGAAATGTCCGGTGAGCGGATCCCCAATGAGCGACTGGAGGCTATTCCATTTGCCCGTTTCACGGTAGCTTGTCAGGCAAGCTGGGAAAAAGAGCACGGGGCCAACCGCCACGCTGCGAAATCAGAATTCGGCTTTGCAAACGGCAATACACGTTAAAAAATGCATAAAAATCGCTGATTCTCCTGATTCTCTGCTTGACCAATCAGCGGAAATCGGTAGGTTGCGCCTCCCGTATTCCGCGTCGGTCGCAACACAAGACAAGGCAACAGCGGCATCAATTTAATCCTAATCTCTTTTAAACTCTCTTAATCATGGCACGCGATATCATCATACTCGAATGCACCGAGGCCAAAGCGGAAGGTAAGCCAACCTCTCGTTACACCTCTACGCGTAACAAGAAAAGCCTCCGCACTCCAGGGCGTCTGGAAAAGGTCAAATACAACCCGTTTCTTCGCCGCCGCACCCTCCACCGTGAGATGCGCTAGGACGAATATTCTCTAGCTTGATTGAGCCAAAATAACCAACTTAACACTCATGTCTTCCATATCCACTCCTAAGAACAAAGAGCGTCGCATCGCATACTGGAAAGCCAATCGTCCGATGCCACATCGTCGTCACGATATTCCCGCTGCTGAGATTGATTATAAAAATGCAGATCTGCTCAGCAAGTTCACCACGGAGACAGGTAAAATCCTACCTCGCCGTGTCACAGGTGTTTCAGCCAAGCTTCACCGCAAGATCACTCGCGAAATCAAGCGCGCCCGCGCTTGCAACCTGTTGGGCTAATTGCCTTTTGGCGACTCAAATACTTCACAAGCCTGTCCGCTAACTTCGGGCAGGCTTTTTTTCTTCTACACCCCATCGTTAATCGTAACTTTTCCCTAGCATGAAGGAGCTCACCGACACCCAAAGTGAACTGGATGATCGAAAAATCGCCATCGATCGCGTGGGTGTCAAAGCACTCAAGTTTCCTTTGGAGGTACGCAACAAGGATGGTAGCACTCAGCGTACGGTAGCTACTACGGCTTTGGCAGTGGATTTGCCCCATCATTTCAAAGGAACTCACATGAGCCGCTTCGTAGAGGTTCTTAATTCTCACGGTAATTGTCTTGATGTGAGAGAGATGACCGCAATACCGGAGGAATTACTGGGAAGGTTGGAGGCCAGGAAAGCACACGTTGAGTTTCGCTTTCCTTTCTTTCGCAGTAAACCTGCACCAGTCACCGGAATGTCCGGGGTGATGGATTACGAGGTCGTGTTCGAGGCGGAATCCGATATTGAAGGGAATCATGATTTCATCCTTACCGTGATTGTTCCCGTAGCCACACTATGCCCATGCTCAAAGGCAATTAGTGACCGAGGGGCTCACAATCAGCGCGGCATGGTCACTTACTCGGTACGTTTCAGAGAGCCCATTTGGATTGAGGACCTCGTTGATTTGGTTGAAGCCTCCTCAAGTTGCGAGCTATACAGCCTGTTAAAGCGACCTGATGAAAAAGCAGTTACCGAGCGCGCTTATGATAACCCCGTGTTTGTGGAGGATCTTGTGCGCAATGTGGCTGCTCGCTCCAATGCCCAGGAAAATATTATTTGGTATCGCGTAGAGGCTGAAAATCACGAATCCATCCACAATCACAATGCGTATGCAGTGGTGGAAAAGCCTTAGGCGGAGGCTTCTGGCTGGGCGCTGAGATGGGTGGTGCCAGTTTCCATTTTAAAAACAGGCGTGCCAATGACAGGATAATCCCTTAGATTAGGATTATGTCTGAGGATCATTATATACGCCGCCCTTATCTGACCCTTCCCGGTGCCACCGGTATGCCCAATATCAATGAAATTCTGGCTCAGATGCCTGATGAGCAAAAACACAGGTTTGAATCATCAGGGGAATTTATTCGGCGGCTGGCAATACGGATTACCAAATGGCGTGAAGGATTGCCCGATGATGAGGAGCCGGCCATTTTCGCGCTGATGTCTAATGGGGATGCTGTTGAAGTCCATAGTCTCGGGGAAGACGGCCATTCCAGTGTGGTCGTAGAGGGCAGTCTGGAAGGGGCTCCATGTATGTTCATCAGCCATCAATCGAGTTTTCAAGTGGTTTGCTATACCCGAAAAATTGAAGATGAGACCCCTCGACGAAAAATAGGATTTCATGTAGGCGGGCAGGAAATCGAGGCCTGATTCTCTCCATTACCCGTGGGAATTTAGCGCCATAGCATCGTTTGAGAGGCGATTTTAAAGACCTAGTATTGCCTTTCTGTCATTAAAGTGGATAGTTAACACATTCCAAGGACCATTGCTTAACATTGAATGACTAATTTACTCATCGCACCAGCGCGCCACAGCGGCTGCCAAGATCTCGAGACATTCACCAATGTCGTTCAGGCAGCAGCAGACCAGCAGCGCTCCCCGATTGATGATATTCTTGATTCCGGTGTGGTCGACGAGGAGGCTTATCTGACCGCGCTGGCAAACCAGTCGGGTATGGAATGGGTGGCCAGTATTTCCGAGTTCGAGGATATCGAAGCTCTTCGCAAGGTTTGCGGCCCTCGTGTGGCGCTGGCTCATCGATTGCTTCCGATGCAGCTGGAGGAAGTGGAAGGCCAGCAAAGACTGGTATTGCTGACCTACGACCCACTTAACTTGCTCGCCAAGCAGGCAGCAACGCAGCAAATCAGCCTGCCCCTTGTCTGGAAAATGGCATCACGCAGGCGCATCCATGAGGCTCTACGCAAGCTCTATGGGGTAGGGGCTGATACCTTTGAGCAGATTCTTGAAGGAAGAGACTTGGATTATGACAATCTGGAGTCCGGGGATGAGGCCAATGTGATCGATGCGGATGCCGATGAGGAGGCCAGCGTGGTTAAGTTTGTCAACCAGATCATCAGGGAGGCACTGCAACAACGTGCTACTGATATCCATGTCGAGCCCCTTCATGATAATCTGCGTATTCGCTATCGAATTGATGGCTTGCTGGTGGACGTTACGGTGCCTGACAACATTAAGGCTCTGCAGAGCTCAGTAATTGCGCGTCTCAAAATCATGGCTCATTTGGACATCGCTGAGCGCAGGCTTCCTCAGGATGGACGTATTAATCTCCAGTTTGAGGGGCAGACCATTGATGTGCGTGTTGCGACCGTGCCAACCGTAGAGGGGGAGAGTGTCAGTTTGCGCTTACTCAACCAGGAAAAATTCAATATCGAAAAACTCGAGCTTGAGCCTTTTGTTGAGGATAAAATTCGACAGCTGCTGAGGTTGTCCAATGGGATCGTTTTGATCACCGGGCCGACGGGATCGGGTAAGTCAACCAGCCTGTATTCTTTCCTCAGTGAGGTGAATTCTGCTGATACCAGAATCGTTACCATTGAGGACCCGGTGGAGAACAAGCTTTCTGGAGTGATGCAAATCGCGGTGAAATCCGAGATTGGTTTAACCTTTGCCAGTGGTCTGAGATCCATTCTTCGTGCCGATCCCAATATCGTGATGGTGGGAGAAATACGGGATTTGGAGACAGCAGAAATAGCCATAAGGGCCTCGCTTACAGGACACCTCGTGTTCAGTACTCTACACACCAATGATGCCATGGGTGGTATAAGCCGTCTCAGTGACATGGGAGTTGAGCCCTTCCTCTTGTCCGCATCAGTGAGAGCTTTTCTGGCTCAGCGCCTGGTTCGCCGCTTGTGTTCTCATTGTAAAAAGCCACGCGAGCTCAGTTCACAGCAGCGTGCGGAAATGGAAATTCCTGACCACATGGAAGGACAATGTTATGAAGCTGTGGGTTGTGATCGTTGCCGCGATACCGGCTTTTCTGGGCGGCTCGCAATTTACGAAGTAGTTCTCATCACTGAAGAAATGCAGGATCTCATCGTCAAGGGGGATGATATGCGTAGATTGCTTGAGCAAGCCTACAACGATGGCTACGTGCCGATGAGGGAATATGGTTGGTACAAATGTTTTGCCGGGGAGACAACTCTCGAAGAGGTGATATCTGTAACCAGTGCCGAACTCTGTTGAACAGTAGACCGTCGGCATTTCACCAGGGATTATAAATGGCTACATTCACCTACAAGGCACTCGAGAAAAACGGTAAGATTGACACCGGCGAGATTAAGGCGGAGGACAGGCCGGAGGCTCTTAAGGTACTTGAGCGACGTGGTTTGCAACCCGTCAAACTATCACTAAAAGCGCCCGCTGCTGCTGGCGAGGAGCAAAAAGGGAGCGGGGGGGCTTCGGGGAAGAAAATCAAGGTAGACACGGGGGAGCGGTCGGGACGGCGTGATGAGC
>JBDQHQ010000170.1:0-4666 GCA_040264795.1 Akkermansiaceae bacterium
CTGCCTCATTTCCGAGACCGCCTTCCCTCCTAACTTGAGTAACTGGAACATGACTTTTTTGTATCCTGAAACATGTCGCCGCTTCAGAGAGTGCAGACGATAATTAAGCTTTCGCCTGAAGTGATCGAGCTTGCTGAATTGGAAATATTTGGATTCCTCCTTCAGAAGCTCATCAAGGCCTTGCATTTGAGGATCACGCGCCAGGGGGGCCATATCCTCCGCATGCAGCTCATAAAATCTGACAGCAGACTGAAAGCGCCTCATACTGCGGTAAGAGCCCAGACTTTTATAAATAGCCGTGTAGCTTTTTGCGGGAATGCCGTAATGTGGCTCGGCCTCATCGAGTTTTTTCCTGACAACGGATCGCTTTGAAGCAAGATCAACGATGAAGCTCGAGGCGCGTATTAACATAGCCGCTGCGACAAAACCGACGAGGAAGGCCCGCAGCCTTATATCCCAAGCCTGTTCTTCATCAGCTTCATCACCAAACTGATCTAACAATAACTGAATTTCTGCAGTGACCTCTAGCAGGGCAGCACGCAAAGATAAATAACGTGCATAAACATCACGCAGTCTCTCGTCCTCATCCGGCAAGAAATAGCCCCGTTGCTGAGCGGACTGAGCGTCTGCAAGCTCCTGCTTCATATCCTTGCGAGCAGGCAGAGCACTAGCTAGCGACTTCACGGACCTGGCAGCCCGCTTGATGATGAGCAAACGGGGATCGTCACCTCCATTCATAAAGCATGTTGTCGCACGGGGATTAGCACTCGTCAATGAGCATTCGTAAGCACTACGCGCTACCTAACAGAATCTAACAGCCTCAACCCCGCTTAAAATAGGGATTCCTACTTAGAGGCTAACACCCGCCGATCAACCCCAAAGCACCCTGAAGTCAAGCAATCCCTAGGAAAATTAGCGAATTATTTAACTTTACAGAACGAAATCAGGAAGGCATAAGAAGGGCGTTATGAATAAATCCGAACTCGTCGAAGCCGTTCAAAATTCCCTCGGGAAAGATGCAACCAAACGTTGCGCAGAAGATGCACTTGCCGCTGTCCTTGACAGCATTGCAGCAGGTGTAAAGAAAGATGGAAAAGTCCAACTCATTGGATTTGGTACATTTTCTGTCAAAAGCCGCGCAGCACGTCAGGGCCGCAACCCAAAGACTGGTGAAGCCATGCAAATCAAAGCCTCCAAGACTGTTGGCTTTAAGTGCTCATCCAGCCTGAAAGGTTCCCTGTAAACATCAACCTAGGTTACTCGTTACAGGTGCAAGCCTGACAACGAACCTCACAATCACGCCCGTGTCACGCAAGTGGCACGGGCATTTTTTTGCTGCCATGGCTCAAGCACAGGTAGCACCTGCCATGAGAATCCATTTTTTATAGTTTCTCTGAGGGAAATTCACTTCTACAATGAACCTATGCTATTACAAGCAATGGGTCGTCCACTGTTATGGTTTACCGACTACCTCGGTCAGCTAACCGGCCTTGTCATGGATATCGGCGAGTCCTTGCTAAGAGGCAGAACCAGATGGAGGCGTTTTTTTCAACAGATCGTTGAAATTGGATACAATTCCCAGCCCGTCGTTCTGATCACTGGTGCCTTCGTGGGCGCTGTTCTTGCTGCCCAAGGCCTGTTTCAGCTCAGCGGCCTGAAAATGGAGTCCATGGGCGGGGCTCTTGTCAGTGTTGGCATGTTACGGGAATTAGGCCCGGTCCTCACCGGTATCATGCTCTCAGGGCGCGTGGGCGCCTCCATGGCAGCTGAAATCGGCACGATGAAAGTCACAGAGCAGATTGATGCGCTGCGTTCCATGAGTGTTGATCCGATTGACTACTTGGTGACACCCCGATTTCTGGCAACCATCATTTCAGTCCCACTCCTAATCATTGAGGCGGCTGCACTGGGAATAGGTGCTGCGTGGATTGTGGGCACTCAAACCTTCGGAGTGTCAGAAGCTTGGTGGAGTTATCACACAAGCATGCATACCGATCTCAGCGACATCTACATCGCCCTCATCAAAGGCGTTGTATTCGGTATTCTCATCGTGATCATTTCATGCCACCAGGGACTGAAAGCCACTCAAGGAGCAGTCGGGGTCGGCAAAGGAACGACCCGCGCCATGGTTTATTCATCACTGGCAATCCTCATTACCAATTTTTTTCTAACCATGCTGATGAACTTCTTCTACCCAATCGGGCTTGCAAGCTAGCGGGTCTTCTTCAAAGTGCGGGATATCGCCACTGGTGCTCCATTTGACAAATCTTCGGTAACGGGGAATAATTGGGTCACAAATACATCCCACTATCTGAGCATGAAAACTTCATTACGCATCCTTCTTGTCACACTGGCCTGCATAGCCGGTGCATCTTATCTGATCCAAGCACAAACACAGCAACCCATGGCAACAGCAGACAAAACTCCGGAACAGCCTCAGAAACCCGTCGCCAAGACGGATGCCGAGTGGCGCAAACAACTCACCCCTGAGCAATACCGTATCGCCCGCCAAGCAGGCACCGAGAGACCCAATGGTGAAATCTACAAGGAATTTAAAGAGCAGGGAGCAGGAACCTATTATTGTGTCGGATGCAACGCCGAGCTTTTCTCCTCAAAGGTCAAATTTGACTCTCACTGCGGTTGGCCTTCCTTCTATGACCCCTCAAAGGCTAAAAACGTTAAATCCGTGAGGGATCCTGATGGGTTCCGCGTGGAAGTGCGCTGTGCCGTCTGCGACGCCCATCTTGGTCATGTATTCACAGGAGAGGGCTTCAATACCCCGACCGACAAAAGGTATTGTATCAATGGTACTATCTTGAAGTTTGTGCCGGCTGCTGCCAAAAACGATAAATGAATACTTGAAATTAGATTCTTGTTATCCCGGGCGCTCTGAGCTTCTGCGGGTTAGAGCCCAGAAATTTATTGGTGAAAGGGTCTAGACGAGCTCACTCAAATATTGTAAGCATAGAGTTCGCCCCCAATATTAGTAGCCATGTCTGACCAACCCCAAGAACTAGCCGAATCACATCTCAACGAGCTCATCAGCAGCAATCCGGAGGACTGGGAAAGTAGGAAAAAGCTCGCACAACTTCTCTATGGTGAGGGAAAAACCAAGCAAGCTGCGGAAGTCATCTGGGAGGCTCCGGAAATCCCCCCTGTCGATCTCGAGCTAGGCTTTGCGGCCAAGGTATTAGGCAAAGGTGCGCCCCAAAAAGCAATACGCCTCCTCAGTGCTATACAAGAGCTCAACAAAGGTAAGGCCGTTCAAAATCTCGGCATTGCCAATGCCTTGTTACATTATGGCATGGTCATGCAGGCAGCCCGCTTCTACGGAGCTGCTGTAGCTGAAGACCCAAGCCTTGCCAGCCCGGATCTGGAGCACTTTCTTCTGTGGGTTGATGATAAAGAGAAGCTTTGGGGTGACTTTGAGAAGGACAAACCGAATCTTGCCGAACTGCCCTGGATGAAACGCGACGCCAAGGAGGCTGAGAATCTCAAAAAGGCCATGCAAGGCCACACCACCCCTGTCAAAATACCGAATCTGGCAGAGGTCTCCGCGGAGTCAGTCATTCATGAGATGTATGTGCAGCCTAGCCAGCCCAACGTGCAGCCGACTCCTCCACCAGCTGTCACCATTCCCATGGACCGCGTTAATCCCAAGGACGTCATCATTGATGAAGCGAGAGGAGCAGGTCAGCCGATTACTGCTGCGCAGGCACAAACTGCTGCACCTGTTGGCGGCAGCACGGGGCAAGCTCTGCCCCCCACTCCATCAACCCTGACACCAAAACCCCTGACACCTGCGGCAAGCGCCAAGCCACTGGCTAATCCTGCTACACCAACTCAACCCTTAACCCCGAGCCAGCCCATCACGCCCATGGCACCGGCGGCTGCCACTCCTGCAGCAGACGCGCCAACTCTACTTACACCCAATGCAGGAGGTGCCACAAAGCCTCCCACTCTTCAGACCGGCCCTGCGACTACTCCTGTTGCTCCAGTGGCTTCCCCGAGCCCTGCAATGCCCACTGCTCCTGCTGCACTTTCTAATCCAGCTAATCCAGCTAATCCGGTTACCCCGGCAGCACCTACAAAACTCACCATACCCTCTCCCCCAACTCTGAAAGCAGGAGCAAGCACTGGTGAGAGCGCCCCAGCCAAGCCAGCTTTGCTTACTCCAAATACGGGCAGCTCAAGCCAAGCACCTAAGGCTGTGGCACCTGCAGCCCCGACTCCTTCTGCAGCCCTCAATCCTCCTGCTGCCCTTAGACCTCCTGCGACGATCAACCCTCCAGCAGCCCCTGAGGCCCCTGCAGCACCCGCGCCCCCAGTCACCCCGGCAGCACCGGCTACTCCCACTGCTCCTCTGACACCTCCGGCTCCACTCACCCCCTCAGCCCCACTCAAACCAGCAGCCAAATTGTCTCCCCCAAAACTTGAGAAGGCTCCTCCTGCCGACCCACCATCAACGGCAAAACCATCTCCTCAAGAATCTCCTGCTGATAGCTCACCAGCTAAGCCTGAAAAAGAAGAAAAGACGAATACACCTCCAGCCCCGGCTGCAAAAAGCATAACCAAGGCCTCTGAAAAAACTCCAGCTGATGAGCCAAAACCAGCAGACGAGGCGCCATCAGAACCTGCACCGGCTAAACAAGCGGAAGAAAAAGCC
>JBDQHQ010000171.1:0-4666 GCA_040264795.1 Akkermansiaceae bacterium
CCACCCGGCACAGGGGTAATCGCAGAGCATTTAGGAGCTACTTCATCATAGGCCACATCTCCCACTAAGCGATATCCCCTCTTGGCATTGGCATCATCAACACGGTTGATCCCAACATCAATGACAGCCGCACCATCTTTAACCATGTCAGCTGTGACAAACTCGGGCATACCAATCGCGGCAACAATGATATCAGCCCGCCGGCAAACTTCTGCAAGCTCTGTGGTTCTCGAGTGAGCCACCGTAACCGTTGCATTTCCATTCTTGCTCATCAACAAGAGTGCCATTGGTTTACCCACAATCATGCTTCGCCCGATCACAACGGCCTCGGCACCAGAGGTTTCTACGCCTGACTCTTTAAGTAAGCGCATACATCCCGCCGGCGTGCAGGGAACAAAGCCTGTATTGTCTTCAAGAGCCAGCTTGGCAACATTGACAGGGTGAAAACCATCAACATCTTTGGCCGGGTCAATGGCTTTAACGATCGCATCCTCATCAATTTGAGGTGGCGGTGGTGACTGCACTAAAATACCATGAATTAGCGGATCATTGTTTAATTCCTCAACCACAGCAAGAACGTCATCCTGAGTAGCATCCGCCGCGAGCTCTATTTTGCGAGAGTGCAAACCCAACTCAGCGCACTTGCGCACCTTGGAGCCCACATAGACTTTGGAAGCGGGGTCCTCACCCACCAGAACCACAGCCAGACCCGGGGTAACTCCCAGGCTTTTGAGTTGCTGAATTTCCTCCACACACTCTTCCAAAACTTTTTCGGCTACTAGTTTACCATCAATTTTCTTACTCATGAGTTGTATTTATCTGATCGTTTTTAACTGATTTTTCAAGAAGAGCATTCTCAACTTTTAGACGATAGGATTCAAATTCATCATCACTCAGCTCTGCGGGCACATGTATTGCATTACCGACATAAACACCGACATGACTGAACGGCTTGGGAATATGAAATCTGTCCCAACTGTTGAGACGCCAACTTGAAGAATGCTCGAAACACACCGGCACGATAGCCGCCCCTGATGACTGTGCCAGCTTGATCACACCTGGTTGAAGCTTGTAACGTGGTCCACGCGGACCATCCGGAGTAATGAAGAGGTGCCGCCCTTGCTTGAGAGCTTTCTTCAAAGCAATCAGTGCTGCCACCCCACGTCTGGAACTCGAGCCACGCACCGTCTGCACTCCAAAACTCGATACCACGGATTCAATCACAGCCCCGTCTTTACTGGCACTGGCAAGCGCGCTGGCCGCGGCACTACCACTATATCTTTTTTTAGTCAGTGGAGAGGCAAAAAGACAGTTGTGCCAAAACACCCAGATCACTGGAGGCCCAGTCAGAGATTGCTCTTTTTGTTGATGAGGATCTTCAATCCGGTAACGCAGTGTGAGGCCGACAATACGCATCAAGATCGCCACAATTTTGCCGGCAAGCCACTGCCATCTCGTACCCCTGATTTCAGAACGCTTACTCATAACACCGCGTGCAAAAAACAGCCTAAAGGAAGCCCGGCAGATGCAATGTTTCAACCAGGTATTGTTGTCTGGCGAGCAACTCTTGATAAAATTCATGAGCCTGCGCGTCAGGTTGACATTCGGTATCGTGGTCTGGCATTACCGCATAACTCGCGATCTCCTGATAACTCAAATCCTCTCCATTTTGTCGGAAAAAGCACACCGCGGCCTGGAGGGCCGCCCCCAGGGCAGCACCTTCATCCGTTTTGAGTTTTACAATGGGCAAACCCAACACATCGGAAATCATTTGCCGCCAGACAGGACTCTTGGCCCCTCCCCCTGTGAGCCTAACCGTAGTCGGTTCAAAACCAAGTTCACACAAGCGTAGCATACCGTAGCCAATACTCAGACTAACCCCCTCCATCGCTGCGCGCATGATGTTAGCATCTTTAAAGTTATTGAGTGTCAAACCATGGAGCACACCGCAGCCTTCAGGCAAACTTGGAGTCCTCTCTCCCTGCATGTAGGGCAACATCATCACTCCCTCGGCACCCATCGGTGCTGCTGCCACTACACTCTCCATACGCTCATGATCCCAGCCGTAATGGTTTCTCACCGCTTCGGTAACAACCGTCGCATTCATTGTACAGACCAAGGGTAACCATTGACCTGCAGAATCACAGAATGCAGCCACCTCACCCTGGGGGTCAACCAGAGGCTTGTCATGCACTCCATAAATGGTACCACTCGTGCCGAGCGAAACGGTAATCTGACCACTACTCACATTCCCTGTGCCAATAGCACCCATCATGTTATCCCCCCCTCCGGCACTCACTTGAACCTGAGGACTTAAACCCCAGGCATCAGCCAACTCTTTCCTGATAGGCCCAATAACCTCCACCGAAGGACCGACTTCAGGCAATGCCTCCGATAAGCTTGGATCAATAAAATCGATGAGTTCACTACACCACTCACGCTTCCTGACATCAAACAAGCCTGTGCCTGACGCATCTCCAGGCTCCATGCGTTTAACACCGGTCAGCCAGTAATTGATAAAATCGTGCGGCAATAAGACGGTTCGTATCTTCTGGAAATTCTGAGGCTCATTCTGCTTCATCCACAAGATTTTGGGAGCCGTGTAGCCCGGCAACATCGGGTTTCCCGCCAGTTCAATCAGACCCGGGGTTCCACCGAAGGCTCGCGCGATTTCCTCACACTGCTCAGTGGTAGATGTATCACACCAAAGCTTGGCAGGCCGGATAATATCATTGTCTTCATCGAGGACTACAAGCCCATGCTGCTGTCCACTCACCCCGATCGCTGCAATCAAGGAAGCGTCTTCTCCAAGTTGCTTCACACAATCACGGATCGTATTATCGACCGCTTTGATCCATAGTGAGGGATCTTGCTCCCGGTGACCATCCGGCAGCCCCTCAATCATATCATAGGACTCGGAAGACTCGGCCACAACCGCTGCTCTTTCCAAATCAAAAACAAGCGTCTTTGTACTTTGGGTTCCTGTGTCTATACCTATTACGTACATGGATTATCGAATCATTTATATGCCATGAAATGCAGGGCCTCCCTGTTTTTTGACATGAGACATTTTTTTGACAAGCTCTGTGTCGTTTTTCTCACAAGAAAAACCGGGTTTTTATCTATCCTCAGGAGATCACTTTAATTGCCAGCGTGAATACTGCACACAAAATGAGCCCTGCTGCAGCCACCCCTGCAAAAACATCCTTGGCCAAGGGCTCCGGGCGGCTGGTCGATGACGATGGCGGGAAAACAATCCATGCGTAAGCCATCCCCGCAATAAGCCCTCCAAGATGGGCCGCATTATCAATGAAACTCATTCCCAGAAAACCCACGACTATCAGCACTACCAAGCCTGCTAGCAGCCTGTCACGAGCTGGCTTGGGCACAATGCGTGGATGCATGTATTCGAAGACCAGCATAAAGCCCAACAAACCTGTAAGACCACCCGATGCCCCGACAGCAGCCTTCTCAGGAACCCACTGAAAACTCGCCAATCCCCCTACCCATGCAGCCCCCACAAAAACAATCAGCATATGGGACCAGCGTGCCAAAATCTCTGTTCGACGGCCGAAATAAAGCAAACCGATGGCATTCATCAGAAAATGCAAAACATTACCATGCAGCATGGGGGCGGTAAGCATCCGCCACCAGGCACTACCATCTGCCTGCTCAGGGTGAGCGCTTGCAACCTGCTTAAGCAAGCCAGCCTGGATAATGGACTCGTCAAAACGGGTCAGACTCTTGTCATAGAAAACCTGGACTATCCCACAGACCAAAAGGCAAATTAGGAGAAATCGCGTAGCCGGTATTTTTTGTCGGTGGAGCCAAGCCTCAAATTGGGCCTCGGGTATCTCCTGAGCGAGGTCTGCGGTCTTGGTCCGTGCCAAGTGACGTTTGGTCTTCGCGCCCTCGTAGAGCGGTAAAAGTCCAAAGAAAAAGAGAAGCATGGCCGCCAAGCCCGCAATTTGGTTTGTGTAGAGAGCGGCAAGCTGGCCTCCACTGTTTTGCCACGCGGCGTAAAGTATCCAGAGCAGCATGAGCCCGAACACCATCCCCATTCGTTTGCCGTCGCTGATATCTTGTTCGGCTTGTTTGAGAAAGCGAAGCCGCACCGGCGCATGAAGGGCAGTGATTTGCTCTGGGACGAGCAAACGATCTGATTGAGGTGTCCAGGCAAGATCCACTCCCACGCGGGAATGTCTCACCTGCTCAGCGAGCTCGGACTCATCACGAGCACCGTGAACTTTGCCTTTGGCATCAATAACGCCAAAATCACCAACATTAGCAGGTTTGACTGGGAACGCATCCTTGCGTGCCCAAACAGGGACTTCCACATCAGCCTTGAATGTGCCCTGCACGAATAATACTACGGCTTGTCTGTAGGCGCTGGCTCTGGTTTCTCAGCAGCTTCGCCGGGATTTTCCTCAGCTGGAGTGGACTTTGCAGGTTCGGCTTGAGCGGCAGCAGCATCTTCCGCTGTCGGGGCTGTTTGCCCTACTGCATCTGTTGCAGCTGCTTGATCGGGAGTCGTCTCATCCTTGATTTCTTCAGCCGCTTTTTGCTCTGAGGCTGGTTGCTGTGGCATCTGAACTGCCGGCTTGGTCTCAGCAGGCACCTCTGGCGCTTCCTCGGGGGCAACTACTACCTCAGCCTTCTCCTCCAC
>JBDQHQ010000172.1:0-4627 GCA_040264795.1 Akkermansiaceae bacterium
ACTTGATTTGATCAGTGACTCGACAAGCGATAATCGGACTATCTTGGTCGCTTCCTCGCTTAGTTCGGTATTGTCCAGGACCTGGCGAAATTTGCTGACAGCTATGCCATAGAGGTGATCAGCCATGGCTTTGGATCCAGCCTGGTAGGCAATATCTTCTGCCAATTCATCAGACGCAGAATTGGGTGCATCTGCAGCAAGAGCTGCCGGGGTGCAGAGCAGGCTGAGAGAAGATATCAGAGTGATGAATCCACGAATCACGTAAGTATTATGCTGCAAAACTCGGAAATTTACAGCAATTGTTCTTATAATTTGATTAGGAATTGTTTTGGGTTCTATTGTGTCTTAACCTGAGTTTACCGAAGATGAATGATTTGGGCGAGATAGGTGAAGATGCTTTGATAAAGAGGCTCATCGACCAGCTTGATAGCTGTAACACAACTCATGGGGATCTTGTAGTCGGTCCCGGCGATGATTGTGCAGTTGCGGATCTCGGACTGGAGGATAGGTATCAACTCCTCAAGACAGACGCCATGGTAGAAGGCATTCACTATTTGGCAGAGACAGCCGCAGACAAAGTTGGCTGGAAAGCCATTGCCAGGGTGATTAGTGATTTTGCTGCCATGGGTGGCTTACCAGCTCATCTTCTGGTCACTATAGCCATGCCGGCAGCAAAACCGGTTCAATACCTCGAGAAACTCTACCAGGGGATGCAACAGTGTGCTTCAGCATACGGAGCGGTAATATGCGGAGGTGAGACGAGTGCCCTACCTCATGGTGGGGCCGCAGTGATTTCTGTGGCAGGTACGGGTTGGGTAGAAAAATCCAGATGCGTTACGAGGAGTGGGGGTAGGGCGCAAGATCTTATTCTAGTGACAGGAAAGCTCGGAGGATCGATCCGAGGCAAGCATCTCACATTCACTCCTCGCATCGAAGAAGCCCGGTGGTTGACCCAAAAATTCCAGATTCACTCGATGATGGATTTATCGGATGGTTTGGGGATTGATCTTGTGCGTTTGGCAAGTGCCAGCCAATGCGGATATATGATTGATGAGATGGCTCTGCCACTGAACGACACTTGTAGTGTTTCTCAAGCACTTGGGGATGGAGAGGACTACGAACTGCTGTTTAGCGCCTCGGCTGAAACCGTCAATCAACTCATGCCTGCATGGACCAAGCAATATCCCGATCTGTTGTTGAGTGTGGTTGGCGAACTGTATGAAGACGAGAAAATTGCCAGCCCCGTGATGGAAGGCTGGGAACATTTTAAATCAAATGCATAGTCAGTGTTGGGCCTGCCCCATTGAGTCTCCCATGTGGGCATAGGTTTCAATGCATTTGCCGGAATTTTCGAGGATGTCCTCATGGAACTGCATGGTTCCTGGCTCAAAAATCACGATGGTTGAGGAACCTCCAAATGCAAAGTAGCCTTTTTCTTCGCCTTTCTCGACCGCTTGATCGGGGGTGTAGGTTTGTTGAATTGAGCCTACACAAGTGGCACCAATTTCCATCATGAGGACCGTCCCCATGGAACTGGTCTCTATCTGGGTAATCGTTCGCTTGTTTTGCCAGAGATAGCTGAGATCACGTCTCAGGGCGATGGGTGAGACCGAGAACAAAGGTCCATTGACAACACGTGTTGATGTAGCATGGCCTGAGACGGGAAAGTGAAAGCGGTGGTAGTCTACCGGACAGAGCCTTGATAATAGCAGGGATCCTCCAGAGTATCGCCCGGAGAGCTTCTTGTCTTTGATCAATTCGGTGAGATTAAACGTCTGTCCCTTGACAAAAAAGCCATCGATATGATCGATGTCGGCAAAAGCCAGATGTCTCCCATCAGCTGGAAAAACGAGAGCATCTTCAGAAATGGGCCGAGCACTTTTTTTGAGTTTGCGATAGAAAAACTCGTTGAAGGAGGAGAAAGATTCAGTTGAATCGGCGAATTCACTGACATCCAGATCATAATCACCAATAAAAGGTTCGATCTTGGATTTGGATGAGGGGGTATCCATCCTTTTTCCATACCAACGCGAAAATGCAGCACGTTTGATCATGCTGTGCAGGGCAAGTTTGCCTAGGGGGTTCCCATATGCCCATTTGAGAAACGCCTCGCCATAGACTTGCTCAGTCTCCATTTGCTGGCTGTAGCGATTGTAGAAATGTATATCGTTCACTTGCTGCGCAGCTTAACACAACCATACGGATTGGCAAAAAAAAGCAGGCAGGAAAACCCTGCCTGCTGAATTGAAATGTATGTCTTTAAGTGACTCGCTTTGTTTGCTCAAATCATGATGATTTGAGCAGTTTCTGACCTTTGGCAATCGTGCTTTTGCTGAGCTTGTTGTTCACCTTACGGGAATTGTCGAGCAAATCCTTGAGTTGCTTGAGTGCTCCGTCAGCGGCTTTCAGGGCTTTACGCTCACCCCCGTAATGCTTGTCGGAAAAGTATTTGGTGAATGTCGTACCGTTGCGGCTCAGGCAAAGCCGCCACCCCTGAAAGGCGGTAGTCTCATAGGTAAAGCGAGTAAGATTTTTTCTCGATTTCATTGTGTGTGTTGTCTTTGATTTGTGTTGTGTGGTGGCAATTCAGCTAGGTAAATTTCTTCTTCCAGTGATAGCCGATATCTTTATTAGATATGCAATGATGTTAAGGCTGAATCACTTGAGTGCAACAAAAAAGCACGCATTATAAAAAATGCGTGCTTGTTGATTTTTGTTAGGCTAATTGTCAATACAAGTAAGAAACAATCAGTATGGGCTAGGCTTATTCATCCGAGCCAGGCTCAGCACCACTATTGGCGAGTGCGATTTCTTCGATGTCGGTCCACTCAATATAAGCCATGGGTGCAGAATCACTTGCGCGAGCACCAAGTTTGGTAATACGGCAGTAGCCGCCCTGACGATCTTCACTAGCTGGTCCGACCTGTTCAAAAAGCTTTTTGACGGAGTCTTTCTGACGGAGGAAAGCAACGGCTTGGCGGCGTGCGTGTAAATCACCACGTTTCGCCAGTGTCACCATTTTTTCTGCTACCGGGCGAAGTGCCTTGGCTTTAGCGAGTGTTGTTCGAATGCGACCATGCTCAATAAGGCTACATGCCAGATTGGCAAGTAAAGCACGGCGATGAGCGCTGTCGCGTTGGAGTTTGACAGTTTTTTTTCTATGTCTCATGGGAACAGTCCAAAAGGACGTTTAGTTATTTATTAAAGCAATGTAGTGAATGATCCTTAATCGTTCAGGTTTTGAGCGATCAGATCGGCGAGACCGACAGGGGCTTCATCGTCTGCTCCCAAGCGTGGGGCAGCCACAGTAGGCAGTGCACCTGTCAGCAGGGATGGATCAATGTTCATGCCGAGGCCAAGACCAAGCTCAACAAGCTTCTCTTTGATCTCGTTGAGTGACTTTTTACCAAAGTTACGATACTTGAGCATTTCGGCCTCGGTCTTGGTAGCAAGTTGTCCGACAGTTGTGATGTTGGCGTTGTTGAGGCAGTTTGCTGCACGAACAGAGAGTTCGATTTCGTTGACGCTCATGTTGAGCAGCTTCTTGAGAGCTGCGTTTTCCTCGCTCTGCTCGGCAGGAGCCTCTTCAAAGTCTACGGCATTCTCGTCGTAGTTGACGAAGACATCGAGGTGATGGCGCAGGATGGCTGATGCTTGAAGAAGGGCATCAGATGGTTCTACGCGGCCATCGGTCCAGATATCCAGAACGAGTTTGTCGAAATCAGTCATTTGGCCAACACGTGTGGCTTCTACGCCGTATTTGACACGAACAACTGGCGAGAAGATCGAGTCGATGGCAATGACGCCGATAGGCATATCCTTGCGCTTGTTTTCATCACCGGTGTTGAATCCACGGCCAACCTTGACTTCAAATTCACAGTCGAACTTCACCTTGCGGTCAAGGTTGCAAATGATCTGATCCTTGTTGACGACTTCATACATGTTGTCGTCCTGGATGTCGGCTGCAGTGATGGCACCTTCTTTTTCACACTTAATGGTAAGAACACGCGGCTCTTTGCCGTGGTGCTTAAATTTAACCTTCTTGAGGTTGAGGATGATGTCGGTGACATCTTCAACGCAACCGGGAAGGCTGGAAAATTCATGTTGGACACCTGCGATGCGCACTGAGGTGATGGCGGCACCCTCAAGAGAGGAAAGCAGCACACGGCGTAAGGAGTTTCCGATGGTGTGGCCATAGCCACCTTCAAACGGCTCAGCGACGAACTGTGCGTAGGTCTCGGATTCGGTGTCTTCGTTTTTGGTTAAGCGGTTCGGGAGTTCAAAGCGGTCCAGCTTGAATGCGGCTTCCTCTTCTTCTTCCTCAGTGGCTTCTGTTGTCTCTGTATTATTGGATGTGTCTTCTGACATAGTATGTTGTGGTTTACCGGGTTACCCTCTGGCGAGCGGGGATCAGCGAGTCGTCAAGAATTGACATTTGGCAGATTTGCAGAGGACCTACGGCGGTTTCTAGCTCGCGGGGCGGGGAATAAAGAGCAAGCATGGCAGTAATGCAATCGTTTTTTTCCTTATTTTGCGGGATTCTGCCTTGCCTCTGTGGGGATAATTCACGCTGATGAGGCCATCAATTTACGGTGTCGTTTTGCTGGCTTTGTGTTATTAATACTAC
>JBDQHQ010000173.1:0-4607 GCA_040264795.1 Akkermansiaceae bacterium
ATCCTGAGGCCATCATGGGCGAGAAGATCACCGCCATGGCCGAGGAACTCTGCGGCCAGGTCACCTGGCCAATCGTCTCCAAGAAGTTCGACAACCTGAATCCCATCCCTCACCACCTGCACTGGGCCAAATGGGAGGTCTACGACATCAATTCTTACGACAACCCAGGTGTGAATCCCTCTCATTACCACACCACGGCGATGGGTCTCTATCCCTTCGTGACCAAGGATGATTTTCTTGCTTGCATGAAGCGTTGGGGAGAGGGCGACTACAATGGAGTGCGCCATCTCTCGCCCCACACCATGATGCACATCGACAACGGCTTCGTGATGCCCAACGGCGTGCTGCACTCTCCCACCGATCTGTGCACCCACGAATTGCACGTGACCATGGACGAGCACTTCCTCGCCGAGGATCGCACGTTGGACGGCCGCATCGGTGCCGCCGATGCCTTCTATGCCTGCCGCGAGCAGGACTATCCCAAGGACAAGCACGAGGACTGGGAGTTCTTGGTCGATACCTTTGACTTCGAAGCCAACCAGGATCCCGATTTCGTGAAGAAGAATTCGCGCCCGGCCATCACCGCCAATGAATTTACCGGTGAAGGGGTGGACGCCAAGTGGATCGTCTATGGTGATTTTCTCGGTGATCAGAAGGCTTCGATTCTGCGCCTCATTCTTTCGCCCGGTGCCAAGACCCGGTTCTGCCCGGAGAGCCCCACGCTGTTTCACACCAATGGTGGTAGCGGTCGAGTCGGCAAACTGGCTGTGAACTACCATCAGGACATGAAACTCGGTGAGTTGTATCCTGAGATCGGCTTCATCACACAGAACGCTCTGGACCGTGGCGGCGTGGAAATTGAGAACACCGGCAGCGAGTCACTGGTCCTGACCTTCGACTTCCCGCAAAACGCGCACTCCAAAACGCCCGGCGTTTGAGCCGTTTGGAACCGGGGACCATGAGCACGTCGATCGGCACCCCTCTCTCGAACACGGCCACCCGCGTCCTGCTGTTGGGGTCGGGTGAACTGGGCAAGGAAGTCGTCATCGAGTTGCAGCGATACGGTGTGGAGGTGATTGCCGTGGATGCCTATGAAAACGCTCCGGCAATGCAGGTGGCGGATCGGTCGCATGTCATCTCCATGCTAGACGGAGGGAAGTTGCGTGCGGTCATTCAGAAGGAGCAGCCGCATTACGTGGTGCCCGAGGTCGAGGCCATTGCCACGGATGTGCTGGTGGATTTGGAAGCAGAGGGCGCGCTGACGGTCATTCCCACCGCGCGTGCCGCTCACCTCACCATGAATCGCGAGGGGATCAGGCGACTGGCCGCGGAGGAGCTGGGGCTGAAGACCTCGCCCTATCGCTTTGCGCAGACCGAAGAGCAATACCGCGCCGCGATAGAGGCCATCGGTTTGCCCTGTGTGGTAAAGCCTATCATGTCCTCGTCTGGAAAAGGCCAAAGCACGGTAAAGACCGAGGCTGAAATCGCCCAAGCTTGGCAATACGCGCAGGAAGGTGGGCGGGCAGGAGCGGGTAAGGTGATCGTCGAAGGTTTTGTGGATTTCGACTACGAGATCACCCAACTGACCGTTCGCCACGTCGGTGGCACGAGCTTCCTTGATCCTGTCGGCCACATTCAGGTCGATGGGGACTACCGCGAGTCATGGCAGCCACAGCCAATGTCGGAGGCGGCACTGGCAGCTGCGCGCGACTGCGCAAAAAAAATTACCGGTGCCCTTGGTGGTCGCGGTGTCTTCGGGGTTGAGCTCTTCATCAAGGGTGATGAGGTGATCTTTTCGGAAGTTTCGCCACGGCCGCATGATACCGGCATGGTGACCATGATTTCCCAGGATCTGTCGCAGTTCGCGCTGCATGCACGCGCAGTGCTCGGGCTGCCCATCCCCAACATCCTGCAGCATGGGCCGAGTGCCTCAGCGGTCATCCTCGTCGAGGGTACGAGCGACAGGGTTGCTTTCGGCAATCTCGGTGAGGCTCTTGCCGGGCCCGACACCCAGATCCGCTTGTTCGGAAAACCAGCGGTGGCGGGCCGCAGGCGCATGGGCGTGGCCATCGCGCGCGCAGCCAGCATTGGGGAGGCTCGCGAGAAGGCGCGTCAAGTTGCGGCGGCCGTGCAGATCTCTCTTTGATGACCGTAAAGCCGGATTGGCTCGATGATCTTGCGGTGCCGCTACTTCGGTGCCTCCCAGTTGGGGATCTCGCCTTCCCACGAAACGGGATCGGATATCATGCCCTCCTCAAAGCGATCAGCAAGAATGTCGATGATGCCGTCGTGACTGGCCACCAACTCACTCATCTGCCACTGAAGGTCCGGGTGCGATTGCGCGGCCTCTTCACAGATCTTGGCGACATCGCCCCCGGGGCCAGCGTGGCGACCGGGTGAGGCAAAGAGCATGGAAACAATGACTTCATTTTGGAAGCCCTCGGCGCCGATGACGCTTTCCAACAAGGGCTCGTTGAAGGCGTACTCGTCGCCGTCGCGGCGCTCCATCGAACAGGCCACGACACGCGGGAATTCGCTTTCCGGCAGCAGGCGACGAACTTGTTCGCCGAGAAGATTACGGACTTCGGTCACCTTGATGCGTGGGGCGCCATGGTCCACCAGGGCAATGGAGGGTTTCTTGAAGGCGCGCAGTTCACGAGTGGCGTGAATCTGGTCGATGAGGATCTTGGCCATGCGCTCATCATCGGGATCTTCCAGATTGACCACGCAAGGGCTGATGCGGACTTCAAGATCGGGCCAGTCTTTGCTCATCACCTCCACGCGTTGGGGCATGTATTCGAGGATGGCGGCACTGGGCCCGAAGAACATTGGAGTGACGTGAAAGCGTCGAATGCCTTCCTCAAGTTTTTTGAGTACAAAGGGCTCGAAAATTTCGGCGGGGGTTCCATCGAGTTTTTCAGGGGAAATCTTGGTCGAGTGCAGCAGCGAAACCGGATGGATGGTCTCATCGACTTTCTTGCCCAGACGCTCGGCCAGACTGCGCAGGCTGAAGGTGGCCTCGGGGCGGTAGGAGCCGTTATCGCTGATCAGGTAGCAGGTGTCGTCACTCATGAGTGCAGCCAAAATTGCACGTGTTGGGCACTTGTCCAGTGCTCGCGAGCAATAGCGGGTTTTTTTGTTGGCTCAGCGTGTGATGCCATTCAGGACTTTGGGATGCAAATCGGTCGCCGCGAATTCGCCTTGGGCTCCATGGCCATGGCTCTGGGCGCTTGCCGCGGCAAGGCTCCGGAGAGTTCTATGGATGAAGAGCCAAGTGAGAAAGGCAACTCCGTCAGGAGAAACCCCATCTGTGTCTCGAGCTACTCCTTCATGCGCTTCTCGGAGCCGCCCTACAAAACCATCGACCGCTGCATGCATGACGCGGCTGACATGGGCTTTGACGCTTTCGAAGTGCTTGAAAAGCAGATGCCCGAGCAACAGTGGCAGTCGAAATCCTATCTGCGCAGCCTCAAGCGCATCGCCCATGAGTGCGCCCTGCCCATGGTGGCGATGTCCACCCACCAGGGCTTCGTCTCGCCCGACAAGGTCAAGCGAGAGAGCAACATGCAGGTGACCATCCAGAGTCTGGAGCGCGCCTATGAGTTGGGCATTCCGCACATCCGGGTCAACTCGGGTACTTGGGGCACACTCAACTTCAATGACCTGATGAAGGCGCGGGGCATTGAACCGCCGCTGGAGGGATACACTACCGAAGACGCCTTCGGCTGGGTGATCGATGCCTACGGCAAACTCGTGGATGAAGCCGCCAAGCGTGGCGTGGTCATGGGATTGGAAAACCACTGGGGCCTGGGCACTACGCCGGAAGGAGTGCTGCGGGTGGTCAATGCGGTCAACTCAGCCTGGTTGTCGGTGACCCTGGACACCGGCAACTTCCTGGAAGATCCCTACGACCGCCTCGAGATGATGGCTCCACAAGCCGGTTTTGTGCAGGCCAAGACCTATTATGGCGGGGGCAACTGGTATACCCTCGATCTGGATTATCCCCGCATCGCGCGCATGCTCCGCAAGCACCACTACCGCGGCTACATCTCATTGGAATTCGAGGGTAAGGAGGATCATATGACCGCCATTCCCAGGAGTCTTGCCATGCTGCGCAGGGCCTTTTGTTGATCAAGCCCGCTTGCGTCTGCACAGCGCGAGCGATCCCAGCAGCAGGAGAATGAAGCTGCTGGGCTCGGGAATCTGGCCAACCTGGAAGCCGACCTCATCCGAGTAAGCCCAGTCATGGATGACACCCAACGAACCGTCGTCTTTGAGAGTCACTCGCATCCAGCCATGCTGATCGCCCTCGGTGGTATCGATGACAAAGGCAATGTAGCCTTCGCTACCCGGGGTGAAGGCTGAATAAAAGATGCCGTTTAGGTCGGGTGTATCAAAGTGGCTCTCGCCCGAACCGCCCTCAGGGCGACCCGAGCCACCGAAGCTAGTGAGGGCAAGCGCACGGGTGGCGGCAGCGCTCTGGATGTCGATGCCGACGGCAACGTTGAGGATCTGGGAGCCACCATTGATGGCGTTGGGGTCGGCCGAGGTCCCGTCTAAAAAGGGGCTGAAGGTGTCGGAGTAGGCGATCCCAATGCCACTGAAGA
>JBDQHQ010000174.1:0-4592 GCA_040264795.1 Akkermansiaceae bacterium
GCGCATGATCGCTGCAGCCGAGGAGGCGCGGGTTGCCGCTCTACGTCGTAAAGTCCAAGCGGATCAGGCGGACCAATTTGTGGGGCAGCAAAACCAGATCCGTGCGACGATCAAAGAGCAAATTGACTCGATGCTGGTCGAACTCAAGCGGATGCAGGGCGAGCTGGCTGCCACAGGTGTCGATGAGCGGGCCGCCATTACTGCGATCACCAATGATGACCGCCGTGATATCCTCACCCAGACGCTTGCGCTCCATCACCTTTTCCAACAGGGAGAGGAGGGTGGGAAATTTGCTTTCACTACCTACTGGATTCTCACTGCCCTGTTTATGCTGGTTGATACGATTCCCTTGATGGTGAAGTTCTTTTGCAAGGCAGGGCCTTATGATAAATTGCTGGATCGGGATGAGATTCAGTATGAGAGCGATCACGCAGCGTTTTTAAAGAGCCACCACCGCTACATGAAGGAGCTTGGCGAGGGCAACCTCATTGCTGTGACACGTAACCAGACTCTGGAAAATGCCTTGGTCGACGGGGTCGAGCATTCTCGTGCCGCCCGTGCATTCCTCGACTCCATGATCGAGCTTGAACGCGCATTTCATGAGAAAATGTTGGCTGAGCAGGAGAACGTGGGATACGCGGCTACAGAAAAACAGGAGATGCTCGAAGCGATGAAAAAAGGCTTCTATGACGACATGCACAGACGTATGGAGCAATTTTTTGCTCACTCGCATCAGGTGAAAGCCCAGTGAATGAAATTTTCACCCTTGAGTAAGGTTCGTTGAGGTCAGTCGCATGGGTTTTCTGAAGAATACTCAAAAGCATGCCCAAATGGAAATCTGCCCTTGCATCGGTATTTAAGATTGCTTAGATAAGCCCTGGCTTACGCCCGTTCTCGCTTTCCCTTTTCCTGACGATACTTCCCCTATGGATGATGAACTAGATTTTACTGCCGGTGATGACTCCGGCGATGCTACGCACGAGCATCAGGATCTCGGGGGCATGTATGCTGATTACTTTCTTGATTACGCGAGCTACGTGATCATGGAGCGGGCAGTACCCCACCTCTCTGACGGCCTCAAGCCTGTGCAGCGGCGTATCTTGCACTCAATGCGTGAGCTTGAGGATGGCCGCTACAACAAGGTGGCGAACGTGGTAGGCAACACCATGAAATATCACCCCCATGGGGATACTTCCATTGGCGATGCCATGGTGCAACTTGGCCAGAAGGAGCTTCTGATTGATACCCAGGGAAACTGGGGAAATGTGCTGACTGGTGACAAAGCAGCAGCACCCAGATACATCGAGGCACGCCTGACTCCACTTGCCCTGGAGGTGGCATTTAATCCAAAGACGACAGAATGGACACGCAGTTACGATGGGCGCAACAAAGAGCCTGTTACCTTACCTCTGAAATTCCCCTTACTTCTCGCTCAAGGGGTAGAGGGTATTGCGGTTGGTCTTGCCTGTAAAATGCTGCCGCACAATTTCATCGAGCTGCTTGAGGCCAGTATCGAGGCACTACGTAAAAAACCTTTCGAACTGCTCCCTGATTTCATTACCGGTGGCATCATGGATGCCAGTAATTACAATGATGGTTTACGAGGAGGCAAGCTACGTGTTCGGGCAAAAATCGAAATAGAGAAGAAGCGCATCTTACGCATTACCGAAGTTCCATATGGAGTTACCACAGGCAGCCTGATGGACAACATCGTTGCTGCAAACGACAAAGGTAAGATCAAAATCTCCAAGGTAATCGATAACACAGCTGCGGGAGCGGATATTTTAGTTCAGCTACCATCGGGTGCCGACCCAGAAATGACTCGAGATTCGCTTTATGCGTTTACGGATTGTGAGATTTCCATCTCACCTAATGCTTGTGTCATTCATGAAGGCAAACCCCGGTTCATGGGGGTGAGTGAAATTCTCAAACATAGTGCGAATCAGACCAAATCCCTCCTGAAAATGGAGCTTGAGATTCGTCTGGGAGAGCTTCAGGAGAAGTGGCACTTTTCTTCCTTGGAGAAAATCTTCATCGAGAACCGGATCTATCGTGACATTGAGGAATGTGAGACTTGGGAAGCGGTGATCGCTGCCATTGACAAGGGGCTCAAGCCCTTCAAGAAATTACTCAAACGGGAGGTGACCGAGGAGGACATCGTCAAGCTCACGGAAATAAAGATCAAACGTATCTCCAAATTCGACAGCTTCAAGGCGGATGAAATCATCAACAAACTTGAGGAGGATATTGCCGAGGTGGATAAGAACCTGCGCAACCTCACCCGTTATGCTGTAGCCTATTATAAGAATCTGATTAAGAAATATGGCAAAGGGCGCGAGCGGCGCACTGAAATCGCCGAGTTTGGAGTGGTTGACCGCGTGCAAGTGGTTGCCGCTAACGAAACGCTCTACGTGAACCGCAAAGACGGATTCGCCGGTTGGGGCCTTAAGAAAGATGAGGTGGTTGAGAAGTGCTCACGTATCGATGACGTCATCGCGTTTGATGGTGAGGGCAAGATGCGTGTCATCAAAGTTGCTGACAAAGCTTTTGTCGGTAAACGCATTCAACACATTGCCGTCTTCCGCAAAGACGAGGACAAGATTTATTCGATGATCTATCGTGACGGGCGCCAGGGGGCAATTTATGCCAAGCGCTTCCAAGTAGGGGGTGTTACGCGTGATAAGGAATATGACCTGACCAAGGGAACCAAGGGAACGAGGGTGCTTTATCTCGCCGTGCATGATAATGAGGAACAAAGTGCGGACAACACAGTATTGGTTCATCTCAAGCCGGCACCTCGTCTCAGAAGCCTCTCTCGCTTGTTTGGTTTTGGAGAACTCGCTGTCAAAGGGCGCGGGGTAAAAGGCAATCTGGTAACCAAGCACGCGGTTGACCGGGTGGTCAGGGCCCCCAAGGAAGGTGCAGATTTGGAGTTGGAGTAGCTTTTTTGGAGAAAAGGTGCCGATGAACTTGACGGGAGGCAACGCCTTGGATATAGTGTTCGCATGAACAAATTCATCCTTACTGTTACCACATTTACCTCCCGTTTAAAAACAAGTTTCACCTTACTATCCAGAGGGAGCGGACAAGGGCTTCACGGGAGGACGAGTCAGCAGCGTTGTCGTCCCCAGTGGCAGCAACTTGAGCTGCCGCTTTCACGCACACCCGTAAGAAGGTGGAATCGCCAGTGATGTCAAAATTGACAGGCTATTATGTTAGAAAAGCAAGGCATTTCGGTGGGGCCTGCATCAACCAGTGCTGAGCAATCTAACATTCTAACAGATATCGCTGGACAGTAACAATCTCTGGGGCTAAGACTCCTGCATGAGGTGTTACATGATTTATCTGTTAGTTATTTTGGTGAGCTCTCCATGTCTGTTGTCAGCGGCCGAGTGGTTTACCTACGACCGTTGCAAATTTGTAAGTGAAGAGGATTTCGATGGAGACAGCTTTGCAGCCAAACCCATCACTGGTTATACCTATCTTTTTTGCCTCTACGGTGTCGATTGCCCCGTTACCGATGATGGCTCTGAGACTCAACTCGCCGCGCAAATGAAAGACTTCAAGCGTGACCAGGAGGAGATTATCGAATGGGGGGAAAAGGCGGCAGAATTTACCCGCGATTTTCTTCAAAAGCCCTTCAGGGTATATACCCAAAAAATCAAAGCGGGTAAAAGTAGCGGCAAGTCACGTTACTACGTCATTATTGTCAACCAGGAGGGCAAAAGGCTGGATGAGGCATTGGTCGAGGCCGGTCTTGCCCGGGTGGACGGTGTGGGTGCAGAGTGGGATGAGCCAATGTGGGAAGGGGAGTTTGCTAATTTTCCCCGCCGCATGACAGCTCGACGTTACCTCACAAGTCTGCGGCTCCTTGAGAGAAAAGCGAAGCGTGAACGAATCGGAATCTGGGGGCGTTGACGATCTTTCAGGCATTTTGCCGCGAGGCTTCCCTATGACTGACTCAATATCAGAGCAAAATCTCAATACAGGGTTAAACGAGTGTTTCATTTTGCGGTTTGATTTACTTAGTTAAGCATGCTTAACTAAACGTATGAGGACATTCTGTCTCACCCTTACTTTACTTGGAGTATCTTTATCAGCGGTCTTGATGACCTCTTGCTCTTCCCAGCTAAGAGCAAAAGAGAGGTATGTAGCGCATCGCTTTGATTACGGTAAAACCGCTTATATCAGCCCCAATGGCAAAGCGGTGGCTCCTCCACGGGCACCGCGCCGAGTCAAACGAATGATAGAGGCTGCAAACGCCCTTACCGATAAGCCCTACATTTATGGGGGAGGCCATCGCAGCTTTTACGACCGTGGTTATGATTGCTCGGGTGCGGTTTCCTATGTGTTGCATGCCGGGGGTAAGCTGGATCGCCCTTTGGTATCACAAAACTTTTTTGACTACGGAAAAAAAGGATACGGTGACTGGGTAACGATCTACGTGCGCAAGGGGCATGTATTCATGGTGATAGCCGGGCTTCGCTTTGATACGGGAGGCACGTGGAATTCCACGGGACCGCGCTGGAAACCCGAGCGCCGTGGGGTCAAAGGCTACTATGTTCGCCACCCCAGAGGCCTTTGAAGTCTGA
>JBDQHQ010000175.1:0-4580 GCA_040264795.1 Akkermansiaceae bacterium
AGTTTAGCCATCAGTTCGCGAATTTCTTCAGCAACAAAATTCATGTAGTTGACAACGTTTTCTACAGCGCCGTTGAACTTTGCTCGGAGAACTTCGTTCTGTGTGGCGATGCCAACAGGACAGGTGTTTTTGTGACAAACACGCATCATGATACAACCAAGAGTGACGAGAGGCGCGGTGGCAAAACCAAATTCTTCTGCTCCGAGTAGTGCACCGATGACGACATCACGTCCAGTTTTTAGCTGTCCATCGGTTTCTAAGATGACTCGACTACGGAGATTGTTCAGTAGCAGAGTTTGATTGGTTTCAGCGAGACCCAGTTCCCATGGGGAGCCGGCGTGCTGAATGGAGGAACGCGGGCTGGCGCCTGTGCCACCATCATGACCCGAGATGAGAATGACATCGGCTTTTGCCTTAGCGACACCTGCAGCAATCGTGCCGACTCCGACCTCGGAGACGAGCTTAACGTTAATGCGGGCTTCGGTGTTGGCATTCTTGAGATCGTGAATGAGCTCAGCCATGTCCTCAATGGAGTAGATGTCATGGTGAGGCGGGGGAGAGATAAGACCTACGCCTGGGGTAGTACCACGCACTTTGGCAATAGCGGGAAGCACCTTGTGACCGGGTAATTCTCCACCTTCACCAGGCTTGGCGCCTTGCGAGATCTTGATCTGGATTTCCCGAGCATTGACGAGGTAGTCTGAGGTGACGCCGAAACGTCCGCTGGCTACCTGCTTGATGGCACTCTTCTTGGAATCACCTCTTTCGTTGGTCCATGTGAAACGGTAGGGGTCTTCGCCACCTTCTCCGGTATTGGATTTACCGCCTAGGCGGTTCATGGCAACGGCGAGCGCTTCGTGGGCTTCTTTGGAGATGGAGCCATAAGACATGGCGCCGGTCTTGAAGCGTTTGACGATCTCGCTGGCAGGTTCGACCTCTTCGATCGGAATGGATTTGTCCGGGTCGAATTTGAAATCCATTAAACCACGCAGGGTGCAGAGGCTTTTGGACTGTTCGTCGATGAGAGCTGAATACTGGCGGAAAACCCCCATGTCGCCCATCCTGGTCGACTGTTGCAGCAGGTGAATGGCCTGAGGGCTAAAGAGGTGACGCTCACCGTCTGCGCGCCACTGGTAGATGCCACCCGCGTCGAGGGCGTCATTTTCGGTTTCACGATCCTTGTAGGCGTCATGATGGCGGAGCTTCACTTCGCGAGAGATGGTGCCCAGGCCAATTCCTTTGACGCGGGATGTGGTGCGGGTGAAGTATTGGTCGATGACCTCGTTGTTAAGTCCGATGCATTCAAAGATTTGTGCGCCACGGTAGCTAGCAACGGTGGAGATGCCCATTTTGGACATGGTTTTAATCACGCCTTTGATAGATGCTTTCAGATATTTTTTCACGGCATCATCGTGTGCCATGTCAAGTTCGCCATCCTCAGTCATTTGAGCGAGGGTATCAATAGCGATGTATGGGTTGATTACATCACAGCCGTATCCTAACAATACTGCAAAGTGGTGAACTTCGCGTGGTTCTCCGGATTCGAGTATGATGGATACTTTGGTGCGTGTTCCTTGGCGTATGAGGTGGTGATGCAGTCCGGCTACAGCAAGTAATGCTGGGATCGGTGCGTTTTTCTTGTTCATGCCACGGTCGGACAAGATGAGAACATTGTCACCGTGAAGGATGGATGTGTCCGCCGCCTTGAAGAGCTTGTCGAGGGCGAGTTTGAGTGATTCGCCGGAGAGTGAGTTGATGTCTTCTGTTAGGTCTGAGGCTTCTGGGTTGTCTGCGTGTCCGGGTAGTTGGCCGCCAGCCAGTCCAGCTTCGGCTTTGTCAGGAACGTAGAGTATAGGAAGGGTCTCAGACTGGAAGCCGTCGAGATCGATATCACGTAGGCTGGCAAGTTGATGGTTGTCGATGATGGGGCTTTCTAAACGAACCATGCGGCAGTTTTCTGGTCCCGGGTGAAGGATATCACTTTCCGATCCGACAAAGGTAACGCTGGAGGTAATCAGCTCTTCACGAATAGGGTCAATGGCGGGGTTGGTAACCTGTGCAAAAAGCTGTCTGAAGTAATTGTAGAGTAGCTGTGGTTTATCGGAGAGAACAGCGATAGGAGTATCGTTACCCATTGCACCAAGAGGTTGGTTTCCTGTTAGGGCTGTAGGGGCTAGGATTTGGCGCTTGTCCTCGAAGGAGTATCCGAATGCGCGGTTGCGTTGGATGAGGTCATGGCCTTCGATAGTGGGCTTGGCAGTTCCTTGGGCTAAATCAGCAAAGAAAACGCGATTTTTTTCAAGCCAGTCACCGTAGGGTTTGGTCTGAGCTACTTGCTCCTTCACTTCTGTGTCGCCGATAATGCGGCCTTCTTTGGTGTCCACAAGGAACATGCGGCCTGGCTCAAGGCGGCCTTTTTTGATGACTGTGGCGGGGTCGACTTTGAGTACGCCAACCTCTGAGGCCTTGATCTCAAGGTCATCGTTGGTGACGTAGTATCGTGAAGGGCGTAGTCCGTTACGGTCGAGAATGGCTCCGATAGAGATGCCATCACAAAAAGCGATTGATGCTGGGCCATCCCATGGCTCCATGAGGGTAGCGTTGTACTCGTAGAACGCTTTCTTGGAGTCACTCATGTGTTGGTGGTTTTCCCAAGGCTCTGGGATCATCATCATCACGGCTTCGGGTAAGGAACGACCGGAAAGCACGAGGAACTCGAGGCAGTTGTCGAACATCGCAGAGTCCGATCCGTCGTCCCGAATGATGGGGAGGAGTTTGTCGAGGTCCTTGCCGAGCACACCGCTTGAGAGTAATTTCTGACGTGCTTGCATCCAGTTTGCATTGCCGCGCATGGTGTTGATTTCACCAGTATGCGACATGTAGCGGAATGGTTGGGCCCGCGGCCAGCTTGGGAATGTGTTGGTGCTGAAACGTGAGTGAACAAGCGCCATGGCTGACTCCATGTCTTTGTGCTGCAGATCGGGGAAGTAATCCTTCAGCTGCCAAGTGGTGAGCATGCCTTTGTAGACGATCGTGCGTGCTGATAGAGTAACGGTGTAGAAGGATTCAGATCCAGTTGTGGTGCAATAACGCACGGCCTGAGAGCTTCTGCGGCGGATGACGTAGAGCTTGCGCTCGAAGTCAAGGTCGTCGGTAATTTCTGGTGAACGAGCAATGAAGATTTGCTTCATCAGAGGTTCGCATTCGCGGGAGGCCTTGCCAAGAATGTCGCTGTTGGTGGGGACGTCACGCCAGCCGAGAACGGTCTGACCTTCTTTTTTGACGATCTTCTCATAGGTCTCAATGGCTGCTGCTGCTTCCTCGGGCTCAGGGGAGAGGTTGACGAAACCGACGGCGTATTGACCTTCCTCGGGTAAAGTGAAACCGAGTTCGCTCGTTACCGTTTTGAAGAATTTATGGGGAAGTTGGAAGAAGAGGCCTGCGCCATCTCCAGTTGCTGCATCAAAGCCGCAGCCGCCACGGTGGTCCATGCAGACATTCATGTCGAGAGCGCCCTTGATGATATCATGGGATTTTTTCCCCTTTAAGTGGCAAAGAAAGCCGACCCCGCATGAGTCATGTTCATTGTCTGGGTCATAGAGGCCTTGGGCTTCTGGCATTCCGTGTATCTTATTTGACTTAGTATGATTCGACATGGGTAGATATAAGTTGAGTTACTTGCTCGTTGCCGCAAGTGTGTATTGATTGTTGGTGCAATAGCGTCATTGCCCGCAAAGTTTCCCAAGGTTTGCCTGCTGGAGAGGTTCCTGTGAGTAGGGTGCGCACAGATCTATAATCTAAAATGATCTGCCCGCAACATTTTGGTTAAAAAAAATGCACAAGTATAGACGAAATACTATTATGACACGACATTTCGCGGGTGCGGGCCCACTTGAAATTCAATAGAAGGAGTTTGTTGGCAGAAAACAGCCACTTTTATAGAGAAACACTTGCCTGCTTGGCTTCACTCCGCTTCATTTGCGGCGATGAAAATTTTGGTTGTAGGAAAAGGGGGGCGTGAGCACGCGCTGATCACCGCATTGAAGGAATCACCCGTGGACACAGAGCTGTATTGCTTTCCTGGGAGTGATGCCATTAAGCCGTTGGCAAAGAGTGTCGACGTTGATGGGCTGCATAGCCTGATCGAGTGGATGAGCGCCAATCATATCGAGCTCTGTGTGGCAGGAGAGGAAAGTTACCTCGTCAAGGACGAGGGGCTGGCCAATCTCTGTGAGCAAGCGGGTATTCCATGCTGGGGGCCGCACAAGCAGTCGGCTCAGCTCGAGGCGAGTAAGGAATTTGCCAAGGAGTTTATGCTGCGTCACGCTATACCGACTGGCGCAGCTGCTGGTTGTGCCAATATAGAGGAAGCTCGTGTTGCTATCGATGGAGTCTACCCCACGGTATTAAAGTTTGATGGGCTTGCGGCAGGTAAGGGGGTTGCTGTTTGTGCTGATGAAGCCAGCGCTGAGGAGTTTCTCAATGAGGTGCTCGTAGTGCGTAAATTTGGCGCAGGTAGACTTCTTGTTGAGGAAGGTTTGGTCGGTCCTGAGGTGTCCGTCGTTGCCGCGGTATGTGAT
>JBDQHQ010000176.1:0-4569 GCA_040264795.1 Akkermansiaceae bacterium
ACAGCCGCTGCAATAATTTGATCAGCCTTGCTGGGCGTCTTGACAGTAATCGTATCAAAGAAACTTTCGCTCACTAGCTCATAGCCGGCTTTCTTCAAACTGGCGGCACAAATGCGGGCCGCAAAGTGAGTCTTTACAGCAATGTGTTGAAGTCCCTCCGGACCATGGTAAACCGCATACATTGAGGCCATGACTGCAAGCAACACCTGAGCCGTGCATATATTCGAAGTCGCTTTATCACGACGAATATGCTGCTCACGCGTCTGCAAAGAGAGTCGATAGCCGGGATTACCCTGGGAATCAACAGACACGCCAATAAGCCGGCCTGGCATCTTGCGCTTCAACTTGTCTGTACAGGCCATGAAAGCGGCATGCGGGCCACCAAAACCAAAGGGCACACCAAAGCGCTGCGAGTTGCCTACACAAATGTCTGCCCCAAATTCACCGGGTGCACGCAACACAGTCAGGGAGAGAATGTCTGCGGCAACAATTGCGAGTGCCCCGGCAGAATGGACTTGTTCTACAAAACCGGCATAATCGTCAACCGAACCCAAGGTATCCGGATACTGGATAAGGACGGCAAACAACCCCTCACAGGATGTCGGATCAAAACTTTTCCAGTCCCCCACTTGAACTTCAATATCCAGGGGTTCGGCACGCGTTTTCACTACCTCGATCGTCTGAGGGTGACAAGTCTCCGCGATAAACATGGTTGTCCCCCGCGGTTTGCCAGACTTGGCCAGCGCCATAGCCTCAGCAGCAGCAGTTGCCTCATCAAGCAGCGAGGCTCCAGCAACATCCAGGCCGCTGAGCTCGGCAATCATCGTCTGAAAGTTCAATAAGGCCTCGAGACGGCCTTGTGCGATTTCAGCCTGGTAGGGAGTGTAGGCGGTATACCAGCCAGGGTTCTCAAGAATATTGCGCTGGATGACGGCGGGAACGATGGTGCCGCTGTACCCTTGGCCAATGTATGATTTCAGGACCTTGTTTTTAGCCATCACTGAGCGCAGCTTTTCCAGCGCTGCTATCTCGCTAAGAGGCTCAGGCAATTCAAGGGGCTCACCACCACGGATATTAGCTGGCACTGCATCATCAATAAGATGATCAATGCGGTCATAACCAAGTTCTTCAATAAGGGTTTGCCGGGAAGCTCCTACGCTTCCTACGTGACGGCTACAAAAATTATTATACATGATTCAGTGGTCAGGAGATGCCCTGTGCGTCATACAGACCCCAAGCATCGATCGCTTTAGCCAATCAGTCCTTTGTAAGCCTCCGCGTCCATGAGCGCATCCACTGCGGCCACATCCTTGATCCTTACCTTAAAAATCCATCCGGCACCATATGGGTCCGTATTTACCAGTGAAGGGTCTGCTTCCAGATCGGCATTACCTTCTGCAATTTCGCCGGCAACAGGAATGTAGATGTCACTGGCTGCCTTGACGGATTCAACCACCGCCACCGGATCCCCTGCGTCACATGAGCGGTCATTTTCAGGGAGTTCAACAAAAACAACATCCGTAAGTTCCTCTTGGGCGTGATCCGTAATTCCGACAGTGGCGATGTCACCATCAAGCAGGATCCACTCGTGGTCTGAAGTATAACGAAGATGATCGGGAACGTTCATATTGAATTGGTATGTTGGTTTTTTGCAGTGTTATCGATAAAGGGAACCATTACTGGCAATGACGTGATTTATTTCGCAGGATCAGGGCTTCTTGTAAAAGGGTTTTTTGACGACTTTTGCCTCAAATCGCCGTCCCCGGACATCGATGTCGACCAGACTGCCAATTTTGGCATGTGAGACCGGTAAATAGGCCAGTGCAATACCCTCTCTGAGACTTGGTGAAAGCACCCCACTGGTAAGTTCTGATATCTGCTCACCCTCCTTGGAAAACACCCCGTAATGAGCACGCGGAGGCGCGCCCCTGCCGGTGTATTTCAGAGCGACAAGCCGCTGCTTAAGCCCCTCCTGCTTTTGCTCTTTGAGAATTTCGCTACCAATGAAGCCACCCTCCTTATTCAAATCACAGAAAAAACCAAGCCCTGCCTCAAGCGGAGTCAGGCTTGGTGAGAGGTCTGAGCCGTTAAGCGGAAAACATACTTCGAGGCGCAGGCTATCACGGGCACCGAGGCCACACGACTTGACACCAGCCTCGACAAAACGCTGAAACCATTGACTCCCGGTCGCAGACGGGCTGAAGAACTCGTAACCATCTTCACCCGTGTATCCCGTACTGCAAACCATCAAGCGCTCACCCTCATGGGACCATGTGGCCATGCCATTACGAGGAGGTAGTGGCTGATCGGGAAACAGCTCGGCAAAGACAGCAGCAGCATCGGGGCCCTGCACGGCCATCGCAGCCCAGCTTTCACTCTCATTTCTGAGCTCCAACCCATCAGCGAGGTGAGTCATCATCCATGCATAGTCCTCATCAATCATCGAGGCATTGACCACTAGGAAAATACGCCCCTTCGCCTCACGGTAAATAATGAGATCATCAATCACACCTCCTTGTTCATTGAGCATGATGGTGTATTGCCCCTCACCAACATTGAGTTTGTCCACATTGTTGGTGAGTATCGAGTTCAACCACGCCTCGGCTCCCTCTCCCTCGAGAAAAAATTGGCCCATGTGGGAAATATCGAAGATTCCAGCCTTCTCACGCACGGCAGTGTGTTCGTCAATGATACTGGTGTATTGAACCGGCATGTTCCAACCCGCAAAAGGAACCATTTTAGCACCCAGTTCAAGATGAAGAGCCGCTAGCGGAGTTTCAAGAATGGCATTACTCACGGCGAGAGACTGCGGCTCATAAGCAACCTTGTCAAATCCGTAAGAGCCGTTAATTTTGCAGCCATGGGATCGAACCAGCAAGCTTTGCAAGCACTCCCCTCTGTGGAGCGCCTCACCAAGTCACTCTCAGCAGAGAGCCCGCTGCCTCGGGCCATGGTCACAGCCTTTGTGCAACGTGAAATCAGCCAATTCCGCCACGATATCCTTGCTGGTCATCCACACACACGTGAGGAAATTGAGGCAGAGGTTGGCAAGCGGCTCGAGATTTTCACCTCAAGCCGCCTGCAACCGGTCATCAATGCCACGGGTGTCGTCATCCACACCAACCTAGGCAGATCCCCTCTTGGGCTGAAAGCTGCTGACACCCTGACCCAAATAGCAACAGGCTACTGCAATCTTGAATTTGATCTGGCACAAGGAACGCGTGGCAAGCGTGCCGGTTACCTGGAAACAGCTCTGGCCTCCTTTCTTGAGGCTGAGGCTGCAACTGCTGTCAATAATTGTGCCGCAGCCCTGGTGGTAACCTTGCGAAGCATTTGCAAACAAGGCAGGAACCAGGTGATCGTCTCACGCGGAGAACTTGTGGAAATCGGCGGCGGGTTCCGCATCCCCGAAATTCTCGAAACCTCGGGTGCCCAGCTTGTCGAAGTTGGAGCAACCAATAAGACCCACCTTGAGGACTATGCCAAGGCAATCACCCCACAAACCGCAATGATTCTCAAAGTGCATCGTTCCAACTTCTACATAGGAGGCTTCACAGATGAGCCAGATACCGGGCAACTTGCTGAACTAGCCCATCAGCACGGCTTACCCCTTGTAGAAGATATCGGCTCAGGTGCTATGATGAGCACGGATCAACTCGCGCCAATTGATCACGAACCCCGCCCTCAAGATGCTCTAGCCAAAGGCATTGATCTTGTGTGTTTTTCTGGAGACAAACTACTCGGCGGACCTCAGTCAGGCATTATCGCGGGAAAAAAGGAGCTCGTATATGGCATTAAAAAGGACCCCTTCTTCAGGGCAATACGCTGTGACAAACTTATTTTGACCGTACTCCAAGAGTGTATTGATACCTACTTGGACACAAAATCCGACAAAACCACCGGCGGAGTTCCAGCACTGGACTTTATCAGCGCCGATGTTTCCCGACTCAGGGAACGGGCAGAGACATTTATCGAGAGCATTCCCCCCGAGCTGCGGGACCAGTTCACTGTTTCTGATGCGATAGCCAGAACGGGAGGTGGCACGATGCCCAGATCGGAAATACCCTCTGTAGCCATATCCATCTCACCCAAGAAACAATCGGTCAATCAATTAGCCCAACGTTTGCGAACAGCAAACCCAGCAGTTGTAGGAACAGTGGTCGAAAATACGCTACAACTCGACCTGCGCACGGTTTTTGAGCAACAAGACAGCTTGCTCAAGCACGCTGTTGTTCAGGCACTCACTTGAGGTAGGCTGCAAAGGATTGCACAGCAAATGCTCAAAGCTAATACCTGCCGGATACCACAGAACGAATAGAGACTGACAAATACTTACCTTTGCCCTCAGCTCAGACTATTCGGCAGCTTCTTCCTCGGCAGCCTCTTCTTCGGCAGGATCCCCAGCTGGAGCTTCCTCCCCTGTCACTTCTGCATCCGCAGCTTCCTCTTCTTGGGGCTTTTGTGGAATATCAATCTTGGGAGCACCATACTCTGAAAATTTCTCAAAATCTTGAGACAGTGGCTGGATTTCATTAAGGCCAACTTGCTTGTAATATTGCACCAGGGTAT
>JBDQHQ010000177.1:0-4527 GCA_040264795.1 Akkermansiaceae bacterium
ACTTGTTGCGTGAGTGATTCAAACTCAGCCACCATTATTTTAATGCCGGCGATGTTATCTGCTAACTGCATGATAAAATCGATGCATTTTTGGCTAACGGGATAGGTTTTAAAAAACGAGGGCTCGAGTAAGAGCACTCTCTGAACTTCTTCGTCATCGTGCCAATCCGGGTCGAGGTTGTAGTAATTATAAACCAGCGTTTTTTTGTCTCTCTCAAGCTGGATGTTTGACGTGTCACTCAGATCAGTGAGGAGATCAAAGTTTGAGCATTCCAATAATGACTCTGGTATGGCAAGGGTGCTGAATTGCTCATAGTCCACATCAAGGAAGGTCTGCCTTTGGCTACTGTTAAAGTATTTATTGATGTTGTCCTGGTTGGCGTAGTACTTTTTGTTGGCATTGCTGCCTGCCACCCATTGCCAGCTCAGAGCATTGCTCGCCCAGTCCCCATCAAGCAGGTGGTAGTACATCCACCGGGCGGGGGTAAGCCAGTGGGATTGGGCGACATTGCATGCCACCGAGGCGACATACATGCGCATGTGGTTATGCATGTAGCCCGTCTTGTAGAGGTCTCCGATGGCATCATCGATGGCGTTGATGCCCGTGCGGTGATCTACGATGGCGTCACTGATCCCGTGGTTGGATACAGGATCTTGGGCATGCTTGAGGTCCTCATTGATCCCGTCTCCCTTGGCGATCCAGATGT
The DNA here is from genome assembly GCA_040264795.1 of Akkermansiaceae bacterium. Classification (GTDB taxonomy): domain Bacteria; phylum Verrucomicrobiota; class Verrucomicrobiia; order Verrucomicrobiales; family Akkermansiaceae; genus Oceaniferula. Next base: position 707 of record JBDQHQ010000177.1, read on the forward strand.
TTTGCCAGTAGTCTCTCCAGGCTAATTCTTGCACAAGTTTTTCAATGCGTTGCCAGGGGAGATCTAATGAGAGCAGGTGATCAAAAACCTGCTTGGTCGATATCACCCCACGGGAAATATAAGGGCTTAGGTGAGTCACCGCGCCATCGCTGAAATTACGACTTCGTGCATACTGCACCGGATCGATTTGCTGGATGCGCTGGTGAATCTTTTTGATCTCGGTGGGGAACATGCTCGTCTTTTGTGGTGCTTATAGATGATCCTATGAGTGCTAAATTGAGTGTCCATAAGATTGTTGTTCATTGGATCGCGTAAGTAAGTTACAAACCCATCGACATGATGAGAAATATTTTAATGATGGGAGCTTGGTTGGGGCTTGCACTCCTGGCAGGCGCACAAGATCAGCTTGATTTATGGCCAGAAGGGAAAATTCCTGATTTCCAGCCCCAGCAGATTGCTGCGACAACCCAAGAGGTTAGAACGCCGGGCTTCAAGGCGGCGGAACATACCATGCCGCATCTCGATTGGTTTGAAGCACCGGCGGAGAAAAACGGTGCATGCATGCTGCTGATTTCCGGTGGCGGTTACAACAACTGCTGTGACACGTGGTGGATTGACAAGGTGGCAAAGAAGTTCACCGAGCTTGGTTATGTATGCGTGAGCTTGACCTACCGCACGCCGCGGCCCCAAGGCTTACCGATTCACCAGAGCGCCTGGCAGGACGGGCAGCGCGCGGTGCGTCTGGTTCGCAACGAGGCGCAGAAGCGTGGATTCGATCCGGAGAAGATCGGTGCCTTAGGTTTCTCTGCGGGATCGCATTTGACCGTGCTGCTTGGGACAAGTGCACTGACGCCGGCGTATCAAGCCGTGGACGAGCTTGACCAGACCCCCTGCCACATTAACTGGGCAGTGCCCATCTACACCGCCTACGCGCTCACTGACGGACTCACCGGCCCCAATACCCGCAACGGTGACGCCATCGACGCGCGCCTTTCAGATGTATTCAAGTTCGATGCCAAGACCTGCCCGATGGCGCTCTTTCACGGTGGCACGGACAACTATTCGCCAAATGGGGCCACTCAGATCTACCGTCAGCTTCGGCGGATGAAAATCCCGGCTGAGCTCCACCTCTTTGCGGATCGAGGCCACGGCTTTATGGGCGACCCTAAAAAAGGAGAGCAGGGAGCCGCTTACGATCACTGGCTTGATCGCGTATGCGAGTTCATGCGTCAGATGAATTTTGACGGGCGCCTCGGTGCGGTAGTCGAGCTGATGTCTCGCTATCCCAACGACGATGCCCGTGGTGATTACCGCAAAGAACCGATCTGGCCCAATGGCAGGATGCCTGATGTGCAGAAGAATCAGTGCCAGCCCTACCTCGAGTGGCATTTCCCTAAGGAACGCAAAACCAAGGCAATCCAGATCATCTATTCGGGCGGCGCTTACAATGGAAATAACCCAGATGGCTTTGAAGTGGCACCCGCACGGCGTTATCTGAACGAAAAGGGAATGACGGTTGTGACGCTGAAATACCGCACACCTCGTCCTCAGGGGGGCTTGGCCAAGCACACAAGCGCGTGGCAGGATCTGCAACGCACCATCCGGATCGTGCGCAGCAAGGCGGCCAAGGAAGGGCTCGATCCCAAGCGTATCGGTATTATGGGCTCCTCGGCCGGAGGACACTTAACATTGATGGGTGCCACCAGCTCAAAGCAACGTTCCTCTTGGGCGATCGATGAGCTTCATAAGATTCCCTGCAAGGTGCAGTGGGCCGTTGCGATCTACCCGGCCTACGTGCTCACCGACGGTGCGAATGGTGTAAATGCGGGTGGCGGCAACGGGGATGGTGCCAGATTAGTGCCTGAGTTTGCCTTCGATCTAGATACTTGCCCGATGCTTTTTATTCACGGTGATGCGGACGGACATGCGGCGATGAATTCAGTGAAATGCTGGGAGCAACTGCGCCGCATGGGAATCCAGTCCGATCTGCACACGGTGGTCAAAGGCAGTCACTGCTTCCAGGCCAAGGCCGCCCCGGGAACGGGCAGCTATACCTGGCTGGACCGTATTTGGGAGTTCATGAACCACAAGGGGTTTAATAAGTAGATAAATTGACCATGAAATGCTAATGCAGCGAGATGTTGCGTCGCAAGCGCAGCAGTTCTTGGTTCTGCCGCAGACAGCCAGACACCGTCGGCGGCTATGCGCTGATCAGTTGATTTTTAGGATCGATTTAACCCGTGACGCTCTTGTTAAAGACCGCCATCGGAGTCACGGACTGTGCGAGTTGGGGGCCTTCATGTTCCGCCTTTAAAAAGTTCTAGACAAGTATCCCATGATCGGTATTATGTAATACGTAATACGCAAGGCATATTACTTAAGAGCGAATAACAGACTATTAAATACGCCCTATGGCACAATGGATCACACAACTCCGTAAAGGAATTATTGAATACGCGATTCTGCTTCTCCTTGATGCAGAGGAAAATTATGCGCTCAACCTTGTTCGCCGCTTGAACGAGTATCCTTCTTTTCAGGTTTCTGAAAGCACGGTCTACCCGATCCTGGGGCGACTGAAGAAAGAGGGCAAGTTGTCCCTACGAGTCGTCTCTTCCAGCGAAGGACCTCCCCGAAGGTATCTCTCATTATCGGGGAAGGGGCGTGAGCAGCTGCAGCAAATGAAACTCACACTCGAGGGCATCAACCGATCAATAGCCGATATCGAAAACAGTCACAAAGAAGCAAAAAAATGAAGCACTCAAAATCAACTCAAAACGAGATTAGTAAGTATCTCAATGCGGTAAGGAAAAATATGCAGCATGCACCTGCGGAAGAGGTCGACGAAGTCATTTTGCACTTGCAAGAGCAGATCGATGTGGCGCTTGAAGAATCGGGCGACGCATCAAATGAACCGGACCATATTAAGCGCATTCTATCGACCATGTCACAACCCGAAAGTTTCGCCACTTCGACCAACAAAGAGCCCAAGGGCTTGCAGTGGGGTGTGGTAGCATTACTGACTGCAATCGTAAGCTGGGCTTTATACCTAGGGGCGGGGCCTCATGTCGCAATGGCGGGTGTCGTCTGGATCTTATTGATGGCTATCGCTGCTGTTGCTGCTGTTGCTGCTGTGTTCCGCTGGAAGACCGCGCTGGGGAAGCTGGCTATCGTTATCCTGATCTTAGAAGCGGTTTCGTTTCCCGTGATACATGGATTAAAAATGGAGCCCAAGGAGACGAAGCAGTTAACTGAGTTGAGCGAACCTGCAGCCGAAAAAAACCGAACAGACCTCACCAAGCTACAAGGCAAATGGACACGCCAACTGAATAATCAGCACTGGGTCAAAGAAATCGTTGGCGACAAGGAAACCTTTACCATCTTCGTTGATGGTGAAGCTGTTTACGGACACACCCACACAGTTAAACTCAGCAAGCGTGGCTCCGTTTGCATTTATGCCACCTCTGCTGGCCAGATAACAATTGGAGAGCGCAAAGGTGAGGCAATGAAGCCTTTCTCATTCATCTATAAGCTCAATGACGACAGCCTGATAGAGAGCCTTGGCTTTTTGGATAAAGCTAACAATCTACGCGATGAAACCGAGATCGTGACGTGGAAGCGCTCCATGGCCTTGTCGCTTGCTGCCACCGAGCAAGTGAAACAGAAGCTCGATAATATTATCATTCCCGAACTTAATAACTACGACTTGCCCCTGACAGACTGCGTGAAAGTCTTGCGCACATATGCCCAAAAACTTGACCCCGAGCCTGATGTGAATCGCAAGGGCGTCAACATCGTCATTCATTCAAGGCCAGGCGAACCCG
>JBDQHQ010000178.1:0-4518 GCA_040264795.1 Akkermansiaceae bacterium
CGCGCGCTTGTCCGCCAGCTGGAAGAGACTCGACACACGACGGTCCCGAAGTGAGAGTTTCCCGGTGTCCCTCTGCACGGCAGCCATGCTGGCGGGGAGCCGAAGCGAGCGCGGGTCAGGACGTTGCCTACCCGCCTACGGCGGCTATCCAACTAAACGTTAGTCGTGACATTTTCCCGTAGAGTGATAACCTGCGGTCATCCCACCACGAAAAAATGCACGACAACTCGGCATTAGATAGCTACATATGAACACACTCAAACTCATCGCGTTAATTGTGGCGGTGATTACATCATCTGGCTGGTCAGCTGCCACCGAAACAAAGGCATTTGTTCTGACAACAGCTGAGCTTAAAGATTACGTCACCCGATTCAACGCGGATGACGAGGAGATGTTTTCCAACATCAAAAACAAGGATGCCTATGCTTTCCTGGAAAACAACATCCCCCTCTTTGATTGCCCGGACGAGGACTTCCGCCGCACCTACTACTTCCGCTGGTGGATGTATCGCAAGCATGTCAAAAAAACCGAAGACGGCTACGTCGTCACCGAGTTCATGCCCCCCGTCGGTTGGGCCGGCAAACACAACACCATCTCCTGCCCTGCTGCGCACCACTTCTACGAGGGGCGCTGGCTGCACGACCCCAAGGTCATGGATGACTACGCCACCTTCTGGCTGCGCAAAGGCGGCTCCCCACGATCTTACAGCTTCTGGATTGCCGACGCCTACTACAACCGCAACCTGGTCACTCCGAACAAGCCCTTCCTCACCGACCTACTGCCGGATCTGATCAAGAACTACCAAGCATGGGAAAAGGGCTGGTCGTGGCCTGGAAAAGGACACAAGTACGAGTGCCACATCGGCCAACGCGCAAACGGACTGTTCTACACCATTGATGATCGCGACGGTGGCGAGGCCTCCATCGGCAAACACGGCTTCCGCCCCACGCTCAACAGCTTCATGTATGGGGACGCCAAAGCGATTGCCCACATCGCGCGCATGGCGGGCAAGGACGACATTGCCAAAGAATACGAGCAAAAAGCCGCCACCTTGAAAAAACTCATCCAGGAAAAGCTCTGGGACCCGGAAGCTCAGTTCTTCAAAATCCTGAGTGGCCCCCGCATGGCGAACAAAGAGGAGCAGCATGAGAGCAAACTCGTCGATGTGCGCGAGCTCTATGGCTACACCCCGTGGTATTTCAACCTGCCCGACCCCGGCTACGAGGCCGGCTGGAAAGAGCTCATGGACCCGAAGGGCTTCTACGCCAAATTCGGCCCCACCTTCGCCGAGCAGCGCCACCCTGAGTTCAAGCTCTCCTATGAAGGCCACGAATGCCAGTGGAACGGCCCCAGCTGGCCACTGGCCACCTGCTCGGTGCTCACCGCCCTCGCCAATCTGCTCAACAACTATGACCAGGACGTCATCGGCAAGGACGCCTACTTTGAAACCCTCAAGTGCTACACCCGCTCCCACCAACTCAAACGTGAGGACGGTAAAGTAGTCCCATGGATCGATGAAAACATCCACCCCTACACTGGTGACTGGATCGCCCGCACCCGCCTGCATGACTGGGCCAAGACGGATCCCGACTGGGCCAAACGCAAAGGCGGCCACCACCGCGGCAAGGACTACAACCACTCCACCTACAATGACCTGATCATCACCGGACTCGTCGGCCTGCGCCCACGCGCAGATGAGGTGGTCGAAGTCAACCCATTGCTTCCGGAGAATACCTGGGATTACTTCTGCCTGGATAACGTCCTCTACCACGAAAAAATCCTCACCATCATCTGGGACAAGACCGGCGAAAAATACGGCAAGGGCAAGGGCCTCACCCTGTTCATCGACGGCAAACAAGCCGCGCAGGCCGGGACCCTCACCAAGATCACCGCCAGCCTCGAATAGCAGGCTTGGAAACCATTCATGCTCAAGTGCGGGAACACCTCATGGAAGATTGCCCGTCAAAGTACTTTTGTAGATGCTCGTGAAAATGAAGCCACACTTTCGTGAATTTAGAGGAGACTTGAGGGTCCTGATTTTTGAAAGATGAGTAACAGGAGTATTGAAATGAAGTTCGCATGGATTACTGCAATTGTTTCCGGTGTACTGTTGGCAGGCACCACATGGGCAAGATAGAACGAAGGGTGAAGAGTGAGGAGCGGAATACCTCGTGATCAACCACGCAGGAACACCCTTCAAGACGAGCATTACCTACTCGCCAAACTCCAGCTCACTGAAGGCCACCGGATGCTCGATGAGCTTCTTGCCGTCTTGGTTGATCGAGCAAAGTGAGAGCGACTTCTTTGCCCAGTCGATTTCAATGAGTCCGGCGTTGATTTCCCAGTGGGACTTGCCTACCCGGAATGAGTTGTCCGCGTTTGCCCAGCCTTTCGAGGTGTGCGACATGCCGCTGCTGGTGATGTCATAGAGCGGGCAGTTACCGATCATGACTTTGGAGAGCTCGGTGTAGTGGACATCTCCTGAGATCACCACCGTGTGGTTTGCCTTATGTTTTTTGAGCAGATCAAAAAGCCGTTGTTGTTCGTGGGGCACGTTACCCCAGTTTTCCATGCCCTTCTCATAGGCCAGCATCTGGATGCTCGAGGCGATGATCCTGACATCCGCCTTGACCTGCAGCTGCTGCTCCAGCCACTGCCACTGCGCGTCTCCCAGCAAGGTCATGCCGGTGTCTTTGGTCGGCTCATACCAGCCAACCTTTCCCTTCGGAGGCTTATTCTTGGTCTTGGAATACTTTAATTTATCCCGGAAATAACGCGTATCGAGCAGGATGATCTGAACCTTCTTGCCATCCTTACCATAGGAGTATGAGGTGTAGATCCCCGGCCGGCTGCGCCTGACGGAGTCCTCAGGGTCACCAAAGAAATCCAGGAACACTTGCTGTGATTGCTCACGCTTGGGGTATTCGTTGCCCCCATCATTGACCCCGTAATCATGGTCATCCCAGGTAGCAAGCACCTGGGCTTGCTTTTGTAATTTCTGGTAGCCCTCGGATGCACCCAGCTTCTGATACTTTTTCTTCAGCAGTTCCATGTCCTCGGTGTCACCGTAGATATTGTCCCCCAGGAACACAAAGACATCGGGATGATGCTTGAGGATGCCGTCATAGATCCGAGTGGCTTTTTTACGCGAGGGGTTGTTGCAGGAACCAAAGGCGATCTTGGTCAGCGTCTTGTCCTTGTCGACCACATCGCTGGAAATTTCTGCGGAAAGGCAGCAAGCGGTGGCGATTAGTATCAGGAGTGCTTTCATCATTGGTAGGGTGTCAGTTTTGGAGAATATTGCATTTCCCTTCTCAAAATAATTTTGAGGGTGGGTGTTAATACGCATGAGGGAATACGCATAAGGACTTGTCATTCTTCCAAGGAGTATGGGAATCACCATGAACATAGAAAAGACAAGATGATGAGTCCACCACGAATTACTACCAGCCTCCACCTTGGCTACTTAAGCTCATTAAGCGTGTAGAAAGCGGTTTCAGTGCGCAGGGCTTTACCAGAGGCATCGGTGATGTCCTTGAGATGAAACTGATAGATTTTACGTTTCTCCAGCCCGGGAACGCAGAGTATGGCTGTATTACCATCCGCTGATATCTCCACCGCAGTGACGGGAACGGCTTTGAGGTCTATTTTCGGTGAGCCGTATTGGGGAGTGTAGGCGTAGTGGTAGCTACTGAGGGCAAATTGTTCCGGGCTGAGCTTGTGTGTGGGATTCAGAGGCTTGGTGAAGTGGAGTTTGAAGCCGTCTTGCTGCAGCTCGATGCGGTGAATTTCAAAAGGCAGCACGCCAGTGTAGACCACCCGCTGCAAACCGGTGCCGGGAAGGCCGCGGTTCCAGTTACCCTCCCCGACTCGGCCGATCATCAGCGAGTGATCGGGAGCAAACGCAAGCCGGCAGATACCAGCTTTGAGAGGCTCCCCCTTCGCCGCCCCTCTGATAAACGGAAAGCACGCGCCCTGATACTGGCCATTCACCTTTTCCAAGGCAACGCGCATCAAGGTAGCATGCACGACATCCCCGATAAAAAGCTGCCCGGCAAAAGGACCGAACTCGCCGCCGGTGGTATCACAGAGGGGCGCTCCCGGTGAGTTACTCAGCTCCCCGTGCGGCAAGAACACCGCTGGCATTTTGCGCAGGCGGTCAAGTTCATCGATTGGCAGCTTAGTGGGGTCTCCCTTTTCTTTAAATCGTGGATCCCAACGCAAGGCTTCCGGATGTCCGTGGAAGTCTCCCTGTTCCAGATGATGCAGCATCGAGCTCCCCACCCAGTCACCTTGGTTATCTGCAGCAAACAAGTCTCCCTCCAGGTTCACCCCGATACCGTTGGCCGTGCGCAAGCCTGAAGACCACGGCACAAACTCCCCCTCTGGGCTCACCTTGTAGGACCACATGCGGTAGGGGGTGTGGGAGAAGGCATGGGCACTTGCCGGGCGGCCGTCGGGATTGGTCTTCCCCGTTCCCGAGAGTGTGCCCCAGAGGTTACCCTCCCTGTCCTGGAC
>JBDQHQ010000179.1:0-4494 GCA_040264795.1 Akkermansiaceae bacterium
GCTCAGCAAGCAGCAAGCGGCGGACCTCGCTGCATTCCTCAGCAGCTTGAAAAAAGAAGTTGCCAAGGAGGCCACCCCCAAGGGTGATGCGGCGAATGGTAAAACGCTTTTGGTTCAGTCCGGATGCATGAATTGTCACGAGGCACCCGGGCATGAGAATCAAGCCAAGTTCAGCAACCTTGCCAGCATGCTCAAGGCTTCATCACAATCACCACAGAGTGGTTGTTTGGCACCCACGGGCGATGGTAAAAAAGCACCGCATTTCTCTGCCGATCTCTCGGCATTGCAAAAGGCGGACGAGTCTGAAGTCACCCGCGCTCTGCAGCAAGACCACCCCGCGGAATACGCCCAGCGCCAGTTCGAGGCACTCAACTGCATGGCATGTCACAGCCGTGATGGGCAAGATGCCAGCCGTCTGATGCGGGTTGAGGAGGTTGCCCACATCGATATCTCTGATCCCAAGGCACACTCACACGGGCCGGAGAAACTTCCGATGCTCGATCACTTCGGCCACAAGCTGCGTGCGGATTGGATGGCAGAGCTCTTTGCAGGCACCTTGCCTGAGAAAACACGCCCGTGGCTGCAGGCGCGCATGCCGGCATGGCCATCGCGGGCCGAGGCACTGGCCACCGGATTTGCCCACAGCTACGGCGTGTGTGAGCAGCACACCGAGCCCAAGGCAGCCGAGCCACAGAGTATTAATGTCGGTAAGGCGCTCGTCGGCCAGGGGGGATTTTCCTGCCAGGCCTGCCACGCGCTGGGCAATCAGCCGGCCCTTGCGGTCTTTGAGGGTGCGGGGCCCAACCTTGCACTCGCCAGCAAACGCCTGCGCCCCGGTTACTACCACCAGTGGATGCACTTTCCACAGCGCTTTGATGCGGCAACGATCATGCCGCGCTACGCCACCAATGGAGTGTCCCCCCTGAAGCAGTATTACGAGGGGGACGGCAACAAGCAGTTCGAGGCAATTTATAACTACCTGCGTGATGTCGCCAGCAAGACTCAGGTCGGTATGGCTCCCGGGCTCATTGGCGAGTATTTCCGTCTACGTGATGGCATGGCTATTTCTCCCGACATTGCCGCCGGGGAAAAGCCATGGCTCGTACGTGTCGACGCCCAGGTGAATTTTGCCAAGACGCAAACCGGTTTCTACGGACTCAAGCTCAGTGACCGCTTCATCGCCCGCTGGCGCGGTACCATCACCGCACCCAAGGACGGCACCTACACCTTCTATGTCGCCTCGGATGATGGCGCTCTCTTGAAGATCGGTGGCAAGGAAGTGGTCAATACCTGGGGACCCCGCAGCTACTCGGAAAGCAGTGGCAAGATTGAGCTGAGTGCCGGCCAGCATGAGATCGAGCTCACTTACCTCGAGCTCGCCGGTGAGCAGGGCTGTGTGCTTTCCTGGCGTCCTCCCGGTGGCAACCGGCCGGTGATTCCCGCCAGCCAGTTCAGCCACTCCAAGGCAGCTTACGAGGCGATCGCCTGGGATCCCAAGCCCTGGAAAAAGGCTCCGGATCTCCTCAGTCCGTACGGCAAGTTTTACGATGTGGGTATCCCCAAGCAATACGGCTCGCTGGTTGGCGCTCCCTTCAGGATTAACAAGGACTCACGCGGTGACAATGACGTGTTCCGTGCTCACGCGCTACCTCTCTCCGAGGATGGTAACGTGGGGGTGGTCTTTGATACGGACACTATGCGCCTTGCCGCTACCTTCACCCATGGTGGCATCAAGTTCGAGGGTCTTCCCTTCACGGGTGCCCATGGCAGCTTTCCGTCTTTCTCCGTGCCGCCGCTTACCTCGACCGGTTCCGTGCCGGGCTGGTCTTCAGCGGATGGCAAGCTGAGTGACCCTCGTCTGAGTGAGACAAACCACTACCCGCCTCTGGGGCCTTTGCCCAAGGACTGGGCACATTACAAGGGGGCTTACCGCCACGGTGAGAAAGTGATCTTCCACTACACGGTGGGGGAGCACAAAGTCCTCGAGCATTATTTCCTCAAGTCAGAGAAGGACGAGCCGGCGGAGATTGCAAGAATCATTGAGCTGCCTCCATTCAAGGAACCACTCACGCTCGTGCTTGCTGATGCTCCTGCGGATTCGGAAAAGATTGATGGCAACTCACTCAGACTCGGCAAGGCTTATCTGCGTGTGCTTGCGGGTCCGGATTACTCGCTCTCTTTGCAAGACGGCCAGGCCATACTGACCATGCGAGAAAGCCACACCGCCGCCGTTATGGAAATCATCTACTCCGAGGCGGCTGAGCTCGAGGGTTACACGCCGAGTAATTTCTCGCTCACGGATCTCTGCCAGGGAGGTCCTGCCCAGTGGCCTGAAATCATCACCACTACCGGAGAAGTGGCCAAGGATGATTCCAGTGCTTACGTGGTGGACCGGGTCGGCTTACCGGATAAGAACCCCTACACCGGACCGCTTCGCGTGGGGGCATTCGACTTTTTTGCCGATGGCACGACTGCCGCGGTCTGCACCTGGGACGGTGATGTGTGGATTGTAGAGAATGTCGATGAAACCCTGCAGAACCTGAAGTGGAAGCTCTTTGCCCGCGGTATTCATGAGCCCCTCGGGCTTAAAATCGTGGATGAGAAAATCTACACCGTCAGTGATGACCAGATTACGCGCTTCCACGATCTCAACAAGGATGGCGAGGCCGACTACTATGAGAACTTCAACAACGACTGGCAGCTGACCAGTGGGTTCCATGCTTTTGCCTTTGATCTGGTGACGGACAAGGAAGGCAACTTCTACTTCGCTCTGGGTATGCCGGTGCGCAGTGGTGGCCGCGGCTTTGAGCGGGTGGGGGAACACCACGGAACCATTCTCAAGGTGAGCAAGGACGGCTCTAAGCTGAGCAAATACGCCAGTGGCTTCCGTGCTCCTAACGGCATTGGTATCAGCCCGGATGGCCAGATCACCTCGGGGGATAACGAGGGGACCTACGTGCCGCGCAGCCCGTTGAACTGGGTTGATGAAGGTGGTTTCTATGGTGTCGTCGATTCCTACGACAAACGTGCCGAGCTCAAGAGCACGGCCTTTAACGAGGAACTCCGCCTCGGACGTGAGGAACACCGTGAGCCATCGGAAGAGCCCAAACCGCTGGCTTGGTTTTCCAAGAAGGTGGACAACTCCGGTGGCGGACAAGTCTGGGTGACCAGCGATCGCTGGGGCCCGCTCAAGGGCGCGCTACTTCATGGCTCTTATGGCAAGAGTACCCTTTACCTCATACTCAAGGAAGAGATCGAGGGCCAGATGCAGGGTGGGGCTGTCAAAATCCCTGTGCAGCTCAACTCCAGCAACATGCGCATGCGCTTCAACGAGCGGGACGGCCAGCTCTACGTCATGGGGCTCAAAGGCTGGCAGACTAACGCCGGACTGCGCAGTAGTTTGGACCGGGTGCGCTATACCGGCAAACCCATCGACCTGCCCACCGGGCTTGAGGTCCAGACCGATGGTATTGTCCTGCGCTTCTCAGAGACCCTCGATCCGGCGAGTGCCAATCTTGCTGAGAACTACTCACTGAAGGCCTCCGATATCTACTGGTGCAAGGAATACGGCAGCCAGGAATTCCACATCAACCAGCGCGACAAGCCACTGGGCCAAAAACAAAAAGGCTGGACCAGCTTGCAGGTCACCGGAGCCAAGCTGCTCGATGACGGCAAGTCGGTTAAAATCACCATCGATGGCCTCGTGCCCGCACACATGCTCGAACTCAATCACAACATCCAAAGTAAGGATGGCCGGCCACTCAAGGCTGCCATCCACCACACCATTCACAAACTGAAACAACCATGAAACTAACATCCAATATCATTACCGCCGGCTGCTGCCTCTCCATTCTCCTTGCCTCAAGCTCTGTGGCTGACGCACATGGCTGCGGCAAAACCAAACTGCTGACTCCCGAAGCCCTCAACCTGAACAAGAACTGGGTGCTCAAGGATGGCGTGCTCACCACCTCGGAAACTCCCGGGGGTATTATCTGGTCCAAGGCGGCCTTCGGGGACTACAATATCACTCTGGAATACAAGACCTCGGAGAAGTGCAATAGTGGTCTTTTCTTCCGCACGGATCCCAAGAACCCGGTGCAAGGGGGCTTTGAAATCCAGGTGGCTTCCGAGGGGCTCTACAACGGCAAGCATATCGTCGGCTCTCTCTACGATGCCAAGGAGCCGACCAAATCCATGGCCAAGCCGGACGGCGAGTGGAACAAAATGAGCCTGACCTGCAAGGGGCCGCAGATTACCGTGGTGCTCAATGGCGAGCAGGTGCTTGATGTTAATATTGATGATTGGGACACCCCGGAGAAAAACCCGGATGGCTCCAAGAACAAGTTCAAGAAGGCGCTCAAGGATCTTCCGAGAACCGGTCACTTTGGCTTGCAGTATCACGGCCAGCCAATCTGGTATCGCAACATTGTGATCACGCCGCTGGACTAGGTTTTAGATCTAGATAAGCGCGAGACTAATTTCATGAAACAAGCC
>JBDQHQ010000180.1:0-4486 GCA_040264795.1 Akkermansiaceae bacterium
ACGCGGCTGTGGCTATCTCAGATCCCATTTAGGATGAGAACGAGAGTATCGAACCAGACGCAGTATCCGAAGTAGCAACCATAACCCAAGGCTATCCTTACTTCCTTCAGGAATGGGGTTACCAGATTTGGAACCTCGCAGAGGCCAGCCCCATTACAAAAGACATCGTGGAGGTTGCGTCGAAATCTACCACAGAGCGTCTGGACCGCAATTTCTTCCGCGTCCGGTTCGACCGGCTGACAAACAGCGAGCGAAAATTTCTTAGAGCAATGGCAGAACTGGGTGCAGGCCCACACAAGATGGGCGACGTCGCGGAAATCATGGGCCTCAAAGTCAGCAGTCTCAGCCCTCGTCGAGCCCAACTTGTGCACAAAGGCATGATCTACAGCCCCCAACACGGCGATATTGCTTTTACAGTCCCTCTATTCGATGAATTCATGCGCAGAGCTGTTCCGGAATTTACCACCAAAAAAACAATCAGAACCACAGATTAAACCGATGCACGCAGGTACACAGAATCTCAAAAAATATCTTCGAAAATCTGAAGGTATGAAGTTTGTCATCGGGGCGTCCTAAGCACTCGATTAGCAATAGCAATTGCAGGTCAGACTGAAAAACTGGCACCCTCAGGACCTGTTGGTCTGCTAAACCGCAGGTGGCCGTGCTGGATCAGCTCGTAGATGAGCATTGGAGTCACTCTCCGTTAATCTGAATGAGCGATGGCGAAAAGCACCTACATGGGGACCGCCCCGCATACCTGAGTGCATGTATTCGCCTGCCAGCTTTCAGTCTGCCTGCATACCTTCAATGACTATGATGAATACTTCAACAAATACCTCTCGGGTAGTCGGCCTTGATGCTCACCCCGATTCCTTCACAGCCACTATTCTCAGTGGCCTGACTCCCGCCTCTGCTGTGGTGGAGAAAATGTTCAACAAGGTTCCCCTTGGGCAATTGGTTCAATGGGCTAAAAAGAACACCTCGGCATCGGATTTGATCGTTCTGGAAGCTTCAGGCAATAGTTTCCACATCGTTCGATCATTGGAATCGATTGGGCGTAAGTCAAAAGTTTTGGAGAGTTGCCATATGGGCAAACTCAAGGAAGCTCACGCCAACAATGACAAAATCAGTGCTATTCGAATAGGTAAGGCCTATCTCGCTGGAATAGCTAAAATTGTCTGGGTTCCGGACCAGGTTACTCAGGAACGCAGAGATACATTTCACGCCTACTCAAAGTCAGTTAGACGATCGACTCAGCTCATCAACCGGCTTAAGTCATTTTTGTCGGACCACGGAGTGCGATTGAGCAATCAAGGTCATCCTCAGAATCAAGAAAAAATCATCTGGCAAGCACGCCAGTGGTCGCCAAGAGAACGTTTGGTTATCCAAGGATTGTTCATGGAATTGCGTCATGCCAAGGAACAACAGGCACACTGGAATCACCTGATGGCTCAAGAAGTATTAAATGATTCATTGCTTCTATCTCTCACGCGGTTGACTGGTGTTCGGGAAATCATTGCTTACTCAATTGGTGCGATCGTGGGTGACATCAATCGTTTTGCCAGCCCCAAAAAGCTGGTTGCTTACATCGGTCTGAATCCGGCTTTTGACAATAGTGGCGAAGGTGAATGGAAAGGTGGGATCAAAGGGCATGGTCGTCGAGACTTGCGAAGTTATTTGATTGAAGCCGCTCAATCCATTCTTCGATCCAAACATGATCTGGCTAAGTGGGGCAAAAAACTAATGGCTCGCAAAGGTTCCATGAAACTCGCGGTTGCCGCAATCGCCCGCAAACTTGCTGTAGCCATTTGGTATCTCATGAAAGGATCTTGGTCCGGTGTTGAGGAAATTGACACAGCGATGAAACTCAAAATTGGGAAGATGATTAGTAAAATGGGCAAAGAGGGCCTTACATCAATTGGCAAAACAAGAAAAGCTTTCAGAGAGGAAATTGAGCAAAATCTCAGAAAAGGACGAGAATACTTTCTGAAGAGAATCAAATCGTCCCCACCGAATAACGTCTTAACAGCTACGAGTTAGAATATCCTTGGAAAACGCTTAATTAGCAGGTTTTAATCGTAATCACGGAGCAAAATGGAATTGAACAAAATACAGCTGGCGCATTATTAATGCCCTTTTTGTTGACAAACCACATACCTGTGCATCTGTGGTTAGAATCAAAAGAGCAAAATAGAATGTTGTTTCTAATCCAGAGGACCGTAAATAGGTCGATGTTTGGTGTAGCCTCCGTCGATTGTCAGAACCTCTCCTACAGCCCAACATTGTTCAGCCCAGAAATAGGAGGTGGCTGCGGTGATGTGTTCTGGCGCTGTGAGTCCCCCGATGGGCATCGCATCTTCGACGGCTTGTAAACGTCCGGCTGAGATTGGGTTTTGTGCAGCCATGGGGCTTCTTAGTGGAGAGGGGGCTAATCCATTGAGGATCAGAGAGTGTTTCTCCAGAAAGTGTCTGGCCTGGAGGGTTAACAAATTCATGAGGCCACCTTTTGATTCCTCATAAGCGGAGCTGGCGCGTCCTTCGGAACCTACGGTTCCGGACGTGGACAGGATGATTACACCTCGCGCTTTGGGAGTGAAAGCCTTTGAATTGACTCCTTGCTTCAGGAGATTGTGAGCGCCCCACAGGTTCACTTCGCAGGATTTCATCACCGTTTCCTTGTCCAATTCTTCTGGTGGAGTGAGAGGGCAAGGGGAGATACCTGCAGTGTGTTGTAAGTAGTCGATGTTTCTTCGGCGTTTGAAAAGGTCTGCAACTTCGGATTCGTCGGCGATATTCAAACTTTCAGCCACCACTTCTGTTTGTCCATCTGAAAGGTTCTGAAGTGTTGATGCGAAATCTGTCAGGAGTGTCTTTTCAGTTCCCACCATGATCTCAGTGGCATGATCCACCAAAATGAGATGCTTTGGTTTAAGCCATGTGATTGCGGTGTTGGCCATGTGTTGACCCATAAGGCCCGCTCCGGTGATCAGGACGGTTGAGTTGCTACGATGAGAGAACGGCGTGTTATTCATTTTGACGTATGAAATAACGGCTCTTGGAAGCGGGGTCGATAAAAATGTACGAAGAAGGTTTCTGAGCGGATTAATGTTCCCTGGTAGCCTTTTTTTGAAAGCAAGGTGCAATTGAGGTTCTTCATGCTTTTGATCCATCATTAGAAAATTCTCGATACCATTCATCATATTACAGCCGATTGCTAGGGGCTGTGATTCAAACTAAGTGGAAGGATACTCTTAAATGGTTTTCGTTTGGTAGAGCTGAGCTGCTGCTCAGTCAGAACGCATCCATGTGTAACAGAATGGGTTAATTGCAAGAACGCTTGCCGGCCTGCGCCTGCAGGGTTTTTCCCTGAGTAAGATTTTTTCATCTGGTCTGGATTGCATCCATTCCTAAGGGGGGGGATTCAAATTGGGTGGAAAATATCCTTTCAAATCATTGCCAATCGGTAGAGCTCTGCTGCTGCACGGCTGAAACGCACCCAATTGTCATTGAGATAGGTATCATCTCAAACGCGCTCGCCGACCTGCGGCAGCAGGTCGCTACCATGTTTAGCTTTCCGTTCAGTCTGAATTACACCCATTCCTAAGGAGTTCTTGTATTAGCAGTTGACTCAAGGAGCATCGCTTGCAAAATCACTGCACCCGATAATCCCGTTAATTGTGCATCATTATGTCTGCGATCGAATCCTTTGTTTTGGTGATTCATCATAAGGATGAGACTGCATTGATTGACGGCTATAGGCAGCTCTGGATATTGCCGAGCATGCTTATCGGCTAATAGCCAGTTAAACGGTGAGTTTTATTCATGACAAAACAAAGTAAACACAGTCCTGATCCCAAACCTGATCACCGTAGCAAGGTATCTCAATCGATGACCGTCGTTCTTTGTTTCTTTGCTTGGATGGTATTGGTCATTGCGTGGAATTTCTTTGCCACGGATACCGGTTTTTTAGCAAAAGTGGTGGCAGTCCTTTCTGCGACAGGTATGGCGAGTTACATGACCGTCCAAGCGGATCTAAGAAAATTTGCTTTCACTACATGGGTTTTATCCGGCGTTGTCATGGCTTTTTGCTTTCCATCTGGTTTCATCAGCTGGGGTAGTTTTGAACTCAAGACACTAATTGTTCCTCTCATTCAATTGATCATGTTTGGCATGGGGGCGACGCTGGCGATATCAGACTTCACCCGGGTCTTTAAGATGCCTTGGGCCGTGTTCATTGGTATTTTTCTTCAATTTTCCATCATGCCCTTGCTGGGATTCACTCTAGCCATGGTGTTTGGTTTCGAGGCATCTGTGGCCGCAGGTGTGATATTGGTGGGATCCTGTCCAGGTGGGGTGGCATCGAATGTGATGACTTACATTTCAAAAGGTAACGTGGCTCTTTCTGTTACGATGACAGCATGCTCGACTTTGATTGCACCGATCATGACGCCTTTATTGATGTCCGTCTTGGCTGGAACGCTTGTCG
>JBDQHQ010000181.1:0-4483 GCA_040264795.1 Akkermansiaceae bacterium
AGTGATTCGCCCGGGTATATTTTACTCATCAGGAATTCACCCTCGGCCACGTAACCCATACGAGCGGAAAGCTCCTCGGTAATGTGTGGCATGTAGGGGTGGAGCAACTGCAAATAACGGCTCATTACCGCATCAAACACCTTGAGGGTAGTGGCTCTTTCATCCGGAGAGGCACTGTCTTTCAAGTCACCTTTCACCGCCTCCAAAAACCGGTCGCAGAATTCACTCCATAGGAAATCATAGAGCTGCTGCCCGACATCATTAAACCGGTAATCCTGGTATGACTTCTCCAGATTTTCAGCCAAGCTGTCGAGTTTACTGGCAACATCGAGATGATAAGGGCGCAAGCCCTGATCTGGCATGAGATGTTCCTCCCCCGCATAAGCTGAGCCACTCGCCATCTGGCGGAAGCGGCAAGCGTTATAGAGCTTGTTGGCAAAGTTTCTGCCCTCGGCAACCAGCGCCACATCAAACCTGACATCTGTACCGACGGGAGCCGTGCGCAGCAGCCCGAAACGCAGCCCGTCTGCCCCGTATTCGTCCATCAGCTCTATGGGATCCGGCGAATTACCGAGCGACTTGCTCATTTTACGCCCCTGGATGTCCCGAATAATAGAGGTAAAGAATACGTTTTTAAATGGCAGCTCATTTTCAAAGCGGTAGCCAGCCATAATCATACGTGCCACCCAGAAGAAAATAATGTCAGGACCCGTCACCAGATCCGTAGTCGGATAAAACTTCGCACGTGTTGGCTCGTCCATGGTGGAAAAGGGCCAAAGCCATGAGCTAAACCAGGTGTCCATGACATCTTCATCACGCACCCAGTTCTCAGCATCTTCCGGAGCTTCTACACCTACATAGATGTCTCCGGCTTCCAGATCACCCACATCAAGTGATTCCGCCGCCTGCAGGCTTTCCACTTTCTGCTTGCGATACCATACGGGAATCTGATGCCCCCACCATAGCTGACGACTAATACACCAGTCCTGAATGTTTTCCATCCAGTTGGCATGAGTTTTTGCCCAGCGTGCGGGTCGGTAAGTGATATCACCACTGGCAACTGCCTCAGCCGTCTCCTTAACACAGGGGTATTTGAGAAACCACTGCATCGAGATGCGTGGTTCGATCGGCACATGGGCGCGCTCGGAAAAACCGACATTGTTATCATATTCCTCAACACGAATCAGCAAGCCCAAGTCTTCGAGTTTTGAGGCTGCCTTCTTTCTGGCAACAAAGCGGTCAAGGCCATCCAGATCAGGGCATTCCGGACAGTTGATCGTGCCATCGGGATGCAGCACATCAATGATGTCGAGGTCATGGCGCTGACCAATTTCAAAGTCCGCTTTGTCGTGAGCCGGAGTTATTTTCAAGGCTCCGGTGCCAAATTCGACATCCACATGATCATCAGCAATGATACTAATTTCAGCCTCGGGAAAAGGACGCCTTACTTTGGAGCCAACCAGGTGGGCATAGCGCTCATCCTTGGGATTAACCGCCACGGCGGTGTCACCCATCAAGGTTTCAGGACGCGTGGTTGAAATTTCAAGATACTCACCGGGTGAATCCACCAGCTCATATTTCATGAAGTAGAGCTTTGACTTCTGAGGCTGCATAATCACCTCCTCATCAGATAGTGCTGTCAGAGATACAGGACACCAATTCACCATTCGCTTGCCACGGTAAATAAGCCCCTCTTGAAACAGCTCCACAAATACACGGCTTACTTCAGCAGTGTAAGCGTCATCCATGGTAAATCGCTCTCGCTCCCAGTCACAGGAACAACCCAGACGCTTAAGCTGCTGAATGATGATGCCCCCGTGCTTTTCTTTCCACTCCCAGACACGGTCCAGAAATGCCTCACGCCCCAAATCACGGCGGGTCACGCCTTCTTTCTCGCGCAATTCACGCTCCACCTTGGCTTGAGTCGCGATACCGGCATGATCCGTGCCGGGGAGCCATAGCACTTCTTTACCCTGCTGACGTGCACGCCTGCAAAGGATGTCTTGGATGGTGTTATTCAAAACATGTCCGAGGTGCAGGATACCGGTGACGTTGGGAGGAGGGATAACTATGGAATACGCCTCCTTGTCTGATGTCTCATCAGCATGAAAACACCTGTGCTCAAGCCAGGCAGCATACCATTTTTTTTCTACCGCTTGCGGTTCGTAGGCCTTGGGAAGCTCGGACATGGCGCGGGTTCTGCCAAAGTAGCCCCTGTTTGTAAATGTCAAAGGGGCTGGAATAGCTGTAAGAGAGACCAAAAAATCCTATGCATCGGTGAAATCATGTTTAAATACTATCACATGCCGACGACGATCCTCGCCATCGAGTCCAGCTGTGATGAGACCGCTGTGGCGATCTTGCGCCATGATGGCGGAGAGGTGGAGATACTCTCATCTGAAATTTCATCCCAAATTGACATCCACCGTGAATTCGGCGGCGTGGTTCCCGAATTGGCCAGCAGAAACCACTCCTTGCACCTAAAGCCGTTGATTGATCTGGCTCTTGGAAAGGCCTCTCTCAACATCAATGAAATCGATGCATTTGGCGCAACCTCAGGTCCCGGACTGGCGTCATCTCTTTTAATTGGAAACACCACGGCCAAGGCTCTCGCCATCGCAACCGGCAAGGCATTCATCTCGGTTAACCACATGGAGGGGCATCTACTCTCACCGTTTTTGTGCTCTACCCCACTCAAATCCAACGTCGCCCTCATCGTCTCAGGAGGACATACCATGCTGATACACATGAGGGGTTTTCGTGACTATGCATTACTTGGCAGCACTCGCGATGACGCAGCTGGCGAGGCCTATGACAAAGTGGGTAAGATGCTGGGCCTTCCCTACCCCGGCGGTCCTGAGATCGAAAAACAAGCACGTCAGGGCTCACCAACTGCATACCCATTCCCGCGTTCCATGATGAAAGATGGTCTGGGATTTTCCTTCTCGGGGCTCAAGACCGCGGTACTTTACCAACTCGAAAAGCTCGACCCTGACTCGGGCCGCGCTCCCGAACATAGCATTCCGGATTTGTGTGCCTCGTTCCAACAAGCCGTAATTGACGTCCTAGTCTACAAGACCATGAAAGCTGCTGATCAGGCTGGCGAGGAGCTCATCACGCTTTCAGGCGGGGTTTCCTGTAATCTTGCACTGAGGGAGGCGCTGCAGCAGGCATGTGAAGAAAGCGGCAAGCAATTACTCATCGCGCGCCCGAATTTATCAACAGATAACGCAGCGATGATCGGCTTTGTTGCTCTGCAATGCCACCTTCAGGGTATTCATTCGAGCTTCGAAGAGGACATCGATCCAAATCTTGCCCTGGTGAACTAAAATGTGCCTTGGGGAACCGTGCTCATGCATTTACAAATCGAATCAATAGTGCCCTTGCACTCAGGCCAAAAAGAGGCTAGAAAATAGACAGTATTTGGCATTCATAAAATACAAAGACACAATGGACACAAAAGATACCGGAGATAGCAAACCAAGCAATACTGACTCTGGCAATCACATGAGCTCCAGCGCACAAACACAGTCTTCTAATCAGCCAACAAACAGCTCCCAAAAACCCCAAGCTTACACGGGGCAAACCTTAGCTCATCAGAGCCAAATTAAGAGCAGTCAAATCACCACCGCGCTCATTATTCTCATTGTATTTTTGCTCTTTGTCATGCTGATACTTTCCATGAACGGGAAGTTCGCCAGGGTCGGTGGAACCAATTCCAATCTTACTGCGCTTCAAATCAACAATGAGCAGCTACGTGCCGAAGCCAATGCCGAGCGGGCGCGCAACGGACTACCTCCTCTGCCATCTGGTTATGCCGATGCATACAATACGGCCCAGCGACTCCGCAGCGACGCCAACAGTATTGCCTCCCTTGTTGGCCAATGGGAGACATTATTGGAGACAAAAGACTCTGTCATCAGCGAACTCAGAGCTGATATGGCGTCACGGGATAAAACCACTCAAGACCTCTACTCCCAGATCACGTATCTACAAAATCAGGTCAGCAAGTCTTCAGGTGCCGTGGACCAACTCACGACTTTGAGCAATCAACTCAAAATAGCCAACGAGCAAATCGATCAATATCGCACCAAGATCAGCGAGTTTCAGGCACGCCCCACCAATGAGCAAGTTGCCAACTTACGCCAGCAGCTCAACGAGAGCCTCGACCAGAGAAATAAACTCCAATTCCAAGTCGAAGAACTACTCAAATCTGCTGACAGCAATTCAGGAACAGAGCTCTATGATGAAGCTCTTACTGAAATAGAGAACCTGCGTGCACAAAATCGCGAACAGCGCTTCGAGATGCAACGGCTAAGAGCTGACTTAGATAGGTCCAGTATCTTCATTGAATCTGCAAAAGACCTGCCGGCAGAAGCTGCGAAGCTCTATGCCAAGCTCAACAGCTTGGAGGAATCCGACCAAACACAATTGGAAGCCGCTTATGAAAATATCCGGGAAACCATGAATGCTGAAATCATCC
>JBDQHQ010000182.1:0-4474 GCA_040264795.1 Akkermansiaceae bacterium
CCAAAAAAGATCACCATTGCGTCACCAATAAATTTGTCGATGGTTGCACCGTGTCTGATGGCAATGTCTGACATTTCCGAGAAATAGGAGTTGAGCAGGTATGTCAGATCCTCGGGCTGCATGTCCGTTGAAATATCCGTAAAACCGGTAAGGTCGGTGAAACAGACTGTCAATTTCTTACGCTCCGTTTTGATCTCAGCTTGCTGTTTGCCACTGAAAATGGACTGGTAAATCTGAGGAGACAGAAATTTGGCTAACTGACTTGAAAGTTTTTCCAACTGATTGGTTCGATCTACAACCATTTGAAAGTGTTCACTGAGGGAACAGGCCATTGTATCAAATGACTCAGCTAATGTTTTGATCTCCTTAAAATCACTCTTGGGAACCTCAATAGCATCCCCATGTTCAATATCATTTGCAAGTCGGTGGCTGGCATTACCGAGCTGCAAAAGTGGAGCAGAAAATTCCCTACTGACCAATACCGCAGCGATAATGGCAAATGCGGTCAGAGCAAAGAGTATCATAAAGGCCCTGAGGTTACGCTGGTGTAGGTTTTCAACTACCGGAGCCGCGCTATGCTCCACTATAATGGAGTGCAGGATCTCACTATTGGAAATTTTTTCCTGATGCACATAATATGCATGATTCCACCAGACCATGAGTGGCATCCCTTTCCGAGGAGGCAACCATACATCGACTCCATCGGAGGTACTTATTTGCTGCCCTTCACCGGTGGTATGCACCTCGCCTACTTTTGCAAGGACACGACCATCTTGACCGACAAGGGCCATACCAACCATCTCACTAAGGCCTAAGTATCTTATCAGCTCGAACTGATTCACCCCTTCCTTGGACTCCAAGGTCGATAGTTTCTCGCCATTCAGATTCTTGGTGCTGTAATTGATAAACTTTGCTACCAGACCTATTGATTCAGAGATCCCTTTTTCCGCATCCACCTTGGAACGCCTGGTCTCCATGGCGATGAGTAAAATGCCGGGCACCAGAATCGATACTAACAGACAGTTAAACAAAGTGCCCGCCAGAGAAACTCCCTCCGAGTTTCGCATAATCCTGCATAGCACAATAACAATGGAGGCTGCAATCGAGGCATTGAGAACCCCGTTTACTGCTTGCTTCAGCGCAATCATACCGCTGACCATATAGGGCAACCCGAGCATGGTTTGGTACAGCAAAACAACCATCGGTAAACCAATAAACAGCCAGAATAGAGCGTCAGCCAGGGCCAGATGTTTTGTTTTTCGACGAAGAAGATAAACAAAAAGAACCTCGGCAACGAAAACGATGGCAGCATACGGATGCCCCCAGAGGAAACACGTGTAGGCACCAGCAGATACAGCGACTAAAAGTGCCGAGACTGGCCCGAGAAAAGCCAAGGCACAGAGAGCGGCCACCGAACCAAAGATGAAGTCCACCCCAAAAAACAAGGGGATGTGCAAGTGGTTACCAATGACCCCGAGCAGGCAGAGAAATATTGTCAGTAAGACGCGGTGATGTAGGCGTCTGGGGCGCATGCCTTCTTTGGTCTCTTCTCTCACTAGGATCTAGAATTTAATGCTCATCCCTAGTGCCACCCCGCTTCCTTTCAAGTCCGGGTTTGAGTCTTCAAAGCCATTATATCGGTATTCCAGCAGGATATCCATCCTGTCATTGAGCTTGTAATTGAGTTGAGGCTCAATCACCCAGCGGTCAGAACCACCGTCGATAAAGTTGATGTCTGCAAATCCTGAGAGCGACAACTTTTCTGAAAAAGGAATGAAGTAACTCAGACTGAGTTGCTGATTATCACTCTCGGTCTCATAGGGATAGATTCGTAATTGAAACTTCGCGACCTTTCCCCAAGGAAGATCCATTTTGTGAGATACATAGGGGCCAAAGCGAAAAAGATCATTATCAGAACCGTTGAAATTGTTGAACTCAGCTAACACACCGACGCCCTTCCATCCGAAAACCCATTCCTCGGGTATCTCATGCAAAAGCCTGTATTCCATAAAGAACCTGTCCAAATCATATCTACTTCCCTCGTTCTGGTTGCCGTTAAAATCCGTGAACCCCCAAAGTTTAAAATCCAGCGGAAGATCCGCTGAGGTATTTATCGCCAAGGTATTGTAATCCCTGGAGTCGAAGTAGTAGGCGATTGAGTTATTGAACGATTTTTGCTCAGCGAAACTTGAACCAATGGCAGACACCAAGATACATGACATGTATATGAGAGAGCGGAAATGAGCCATAGTGACTTGGTTAAATAAATTATTAAACAATCCTGATTATTATTTATCCCATTTCACTCATGTTGCCAAGCATCTAATTAGTTGCCCCTACAAAGGCACTTGCTCACTCAACAGAGAAGTTTGCATGAAACACAATCTCTGTGACTGATTTTCTTGCTTCCCACCTCCAGTTTATCCAATCTCAAACCCATGCAGCAATACCTCGACCTTCTCCGCGATGTTCTCGACAACGGAGAGTCCCGTACTGATCGCACCGGCACAGGAACAGTTTCAGTCTTTGGCCGCCAAGCGCGCTACGACTTACGAGACGGATTCCCCTGCCTGACAACCAAAAAGCTTCACTTACGCTCCATCATCCATGAGCTGCTCTGGTTTCTCAAAGGCGATACCAACATCGCCTACCTTAAAGAAAATGGTGTTCGGATCTGGGATGAGTGGGCGGACGAAAATGGCGAGCTTGGCCCGGTTTATGGCCAACAGTGGCGAGCTTGGGAAGGAGACAATGGTGAAGTCATTGACCAAATCGAGCGCCTGATTGACGGCCTCAAAAACAACCCTCACTCACGCCGTCACCTTGTATCTGCATGGAATGTTGGCAAAGTTGATCAAATGGCACTGCCACCCTGCCACATGCTCTTTCAGTTCTACGTTCATGATGTCGACTCGGACAAACCAGGCCTCTCCTGCCAGCTTTATCAGCGCAGTGCCGATCTCTTCCTAGGAGTTCCCTTCAACATCGCCTCCTACGCCTTACTCACCATGATGGTGGCGCAAGTATGCGGCTATGAACCCCGTGATTTTGTCCACACCTTCGGTGACCTGCATCTCTACAGCAACCACATCGAGCAGGCTAAGCTTCAGCTAACCAGATCACCCAAACCATTACCAACCATGTGGGTGAACCCGGAAATCACTGACATTCACAGCTTCACCTTTGACGACTTCGAATTGCGTGACTACAACCCTGATCCACACATCAAGGCTGCCGTCTCCGTCTAAACCCCCTCGTTGATTAGATCGCAACCTGAACCACTACTTTTATGAGCAACAATACCATTAACATAGACGATGCCAGTATTCGCAAAGCCAAATGGCTTGGCAAATTAGTCATCCCAATTCTCATTCTCCTCTTTGTCTTTGCGGCACTCACGCCCTTCACCACCATTCCGGCCGGCCACGTCGGAGTCGCCAGCCTCTTTGGTAAGGTCGACACTGCAGAACTTCCTGAAGGGTTCCACATCATCAACCCGCTCAAAAAGATCCAGAAAATCGATTGCCGTAACAAAGAGCTCACTCTCATCGACGTCGGAGTCCCCTCTCAAGATCAGCTCACCACGGAGGTCGATGTCACCGTCAAATGGAGGGTCGACCGCAATCAGGCCGCAGAGGCCGTGCAGGACACTGGCGATGCCGCAGCACTGGAAACGGTCCACTTGACCCCCAAGTTGCGCTCTCTGATTCGTGAGGCCGGTAAAGGTATCGAGAATGCAGAGGACTTTTACCAAGACGAGATCCAGGTATCGATGCAAAGCCGGATTCTGGAAGGGCTCGTTAATCTTGCAGACAAAGGCATCCTGGTTGAGGAAGTATTACTGCGCCGCTTTGATCTTCCCAGGATGATTGTCCAAGGAGTCGAAGACAAGAAACGACAAAAGCAACTTGCGGAACGTCAGATCGAAGAGCTCAAGCGCTACACCACCGAGCAAGAGGGCAAGCAAGTGGCAGCCAAGGCAGAAAAACTTGCCGCTATCGAGGAGGCGCAAAAACGTCGTGAACTCGCAGATGCCAAAGCCTATGAAACTACAGCGCAAGCCAAGGCACAGGCCGAGGCCATTAATATCGAGGGCGAGGCTCTGCGCAATAACCCTGAAATTCTCAAACTCAGAGCGATCGAACGATGGAACGGTGATGTCCCACGAGCCATGCTTGGTAATGGTGCCATTCCTTTGATTAATCTTGAGGACATCGGCAAACCAAAACCCTGATCCGCGCTCTCCCCATACAGCCCGCCACATCATCTCAAGTGTTGGATCAACAGCTCAAACTCACCGCCATTGTCGCCATGACTCCGGAGCGGGTCATAGGCAAGAACGGTGGCTTGCCTTGGCACTTGCCGGAAGACCTCAAGCTCTTCAAGCGGCACACCACCGGCCACCCGATTGTCATGGGTCGCAAAACTTGGGATTCTATCGGCAAACCCCTTCCAAATCGTCAGAGCATTGTCC
>JBDQHQ010000183.1:0-4435 GCA_040264795.1 Akkermansiaceae bacterium
AGAGGAGAGCACAGCCGAGTGGTTTCAGAGAGAGTCCGGGGGCGAGGAGGTGACAAAGAGATTTCATGCTGGGAAATTGCCGTCTGTACGCACGCGATGGCATCATTCTATTACGTTATTATGCTGCCTGCTTTTTGCATGCCAACAGGCAAAAGAAGGAATCAGACAACACAATGACGATTGATGATAAGTTATCAGAAGAAAAGCAGGACTGTCATCCTCATTTCTTAGGGGGCGCTTTGCCGCACCGCGGCTCATTCAAGCTCTGCGTCTGCGTAAGTCAGCGCGCTTGGGCTTTCCGGATCCAGCCCGGGTAGAGATAGGTGCCGGTGCCATTGTTCTGCTGTTTGGCTCCAGGGGTGGAGCGTCCGTCGGCGATGTATTTTTCAGCGAGCCGGGTGAGTTCTGCAACGACTTCGGGATGCTTGCCGGAGAGGTTCTTGGTCTCGGCGGGATCGGCCTCCATGTCGAAGAGTTGAACCCACTCATGGCTGGCAAGCTTTGATGCCCTCACCTTTTTTTGACCCTCCTTGGCCTTCCTGTCTCCCGGGCGTGGGTCGGTCCAGCCACCTGATCCCGGGCAGAAGGCGAGCTTCCACTTGCCTTTGCGGATGGCAAAGCTGCCGTTGATCGAGTGATGAACGGTGGCCTCGCGTATGGGGGCGGTGGCGGTTTCCTTGAGAACAGGGAGAATACTGACGGAGTCCTCGGCGGCGGTGTCGGCTACTTCTGCGCCGACGATATCCGCACAGGTGGCGAACAGATCGACCAGGCAGACGGTGTCATCAGATATGCTGCCGGCTTTGACCTGGCCATCCCAGCGGGCGATGAAGGGCACGCGGTGGCCACCCTCGTAGATGTCAGCCTTGTGCCCACGGTAGATGTCACTGGCGTAATGCTTGTTCGGCTGGTCTTTGCCCTTCTTACCCATACGGAACATAAGCTGGGACTCATCCTTGAAGCCTTGTCGAGCGGCATTGCTGCAGCCATTGTCCGCGGTAACGATAATCAGCGTGTTGCCAGCAATACCGGCCTCTTCTACGGCTTTGACCACTTCGCCAACGGACCAGTCAGTCTCCATGACAAAGTCCCCATAGGCTCCAGGCGGGCTTTTGCCCTGGAAATTTTTCGAGGGAACAATCGGGGTGTGCGGGCTGGCCAAAGGCATATAGAGGAAGAAAGGTTTTTCTCCCTGTGCCTGCTGCTTGATATAAGCCGCGGCCTTTTCGGTGAGCACGGGAAGGACATCCACGGCTTCGAAGTCGGCATGAGCCGCGCCCATGCGGAGGAATTTTTTCTCGGTGGTGCATTCGCCGACAAAACGCTCGTTCTCAATCCAGATGTAGGGTGGCATGTCGAGCGAGGCGGAGATGCCGTAGTAGTAGTCAAAGCCGACGGCATTGGGCCCGTTTTTGATCTGCCCCTTCCAGTCGGTGTTTTTGGCAACGGCGCCCAGACCATTCGTCGTGGGGAAGTTCATGCCAAGGTGCCATTTGCCGAGCATGCAGGTGGTGTAGCCGTTCTGTTGCAACATGGAGGCAACGGTCTCCCGGCCGGATTCAATCATGGGAGGGGAGAAACCGCCGAGAACACCTGCCTTCTTTTTGCTGCGCCAGTTGTAACGCCCGGTGAGCACACTGTAACGGGTGGGAGTGCACACTGCGGAAGAGCTGTGCGCATCGGTGAACTTCATGCCGGTCTCGGCCAGGCGGTCCATGTGTGGCGTGTCGATCTTACAACGATCACCGCCGTAGGTTTTCACATCCCCGAGTCCCCAGTCGTCAGCGAGGATGAAGATGATGTTCGGGGCTTGTATTGAGGAGCTTGCATTGATGCTCCCCGCCGGTCGCACCCCATCGGGGCTGTCTTGCGACAGTCTATCTCGCTCCGCTCGGTTTCCTTCGGTCGTCCGCTGGGTAGAGCTTGCACTTCCTTCGGTCGTCCGCTGGCCCGCTGGGGCAGCTGCAAAGGCGGACATAGTGAATCCGCCTAAGGCGGATGAAGTGAGAATGAAGAGAGTGATGCTAAGGCGGTTCATGGTGACTGGATCAATGGTTAAACCTCAAGCTAGTGACCAAAATTCATGGCTGCGAGAGATATTTTTGAGGATGAGTCTATCAAGACTGCTTTGATACAACGTCAAGGAGCGATAGACTCTTTCTGTAAGCCTGGCTTGTTTCTATCTTGCCGGACCGGCTTCCAGTTGGAGTCATAGCCAAGCTCGAGAAGACCATTACTCCTTAAGCACAAGTGCTGGCTCTCCCTTGAGATAGCCGAGTGAAGTGAGAAAACGATCCATGCGGATCAGGCTTTCTGCCATGTCGTCGCGGCTGACCCAGAGGTTATACCAGCCATGCTTTTTGCCCTGATAAATATGCAGGTCGCAGCGGCGGCCGTTTTTCTTCATCAGCCGCTCAAAGCGCTTGGCAGTCTCTACCGGTATGTAGGTGTCCTCGGTTCCCAGCAGCACCATCGCTGGTGGAGTCTGCGCATCAATGTGATCAATGGGTGAAATTTCCTTCCAGTAGGGCTGTACTAGTTTGTGCATGAAGCCCTCCGGGCCATTGTCAAAGACGGGGTTAAACAGGAGCAGTGCCTTGGGGGTACAGCTCACCGAGGCATCCTCACCCTCTTCATCAAAGGCACTCACCAGAGCCGTCGCCGCTGCGATATGCCCGCCGGCTGACCCGCCGCCAGCCACGATCCGGTCGGCATCGATGCCCAACTTGGCGGCATGCGCCTTGACCCAGCGCATGGCAGACTTGCCGTCCTTAACACACTCCCTCGGCGAAGTGCCAAAGCGATTGATGGTCCGGTATTCCACCGAAATACCCACCATGCCACGCAGAGCAACATAGCGGCTCTGGGGATAATAATGATCCGGCCCGCCGCCGTGCCATCCGCCACCGTGGAAAAAGACAGCCGCTGGTCGTTGATCGGATGCCTGCCATCCTTCCGGGAGAAAAACCTGCAGCTTCAGGTTAACCGGCGCTCCGTCTTTTCCCGTGACGGTCTTATACTCCAGGGTCTTGTCCGGCTTGAGCGGGAAGCACTGCCAGCCGATCTGCTCCGGTGTGATCTTTTGATCGAGGCCTGTGCGTTTCTTTAGCTCGAGTGCCTCAATCGCAGCAAACCAGCGGTCCGCCATGAGTTCATATTCTTTATTGAAAGGGTGGTTGAAGTTGTTCGAGTGCATGCCCGCAGCGACTGGGGACCCGTAGTCTTTAGGATCCGTCAGGAACAGGGAATACATGTCCACCGTGCTGAGCTTGTGTCCCTTTTTTGCAAACTCCGGGACAAGGGTGTCACGGATGTAGACGTTGTAATCATGGACCAGCTTGTTCTTGGCCACCTGTGTATCCACATAGGGTGTAATCTGTGCCACGATCAGATGGGCATCGGGTTTGTCAGTCACGATGGTTTCCACCAGCCCGCGGATTCTGGCCGGGCTATCCTTGCTGATACCATTAATACCAATCATGAGCAGAATGAGGTCGGGGTTGCTTTTGGACACCCATCCCTTGAGGGCACCAATGGGAGCACCTCCTCCGCCCTGATGATGGTCAGCCCCAAGATCGCGCAGATCAAACGCCGGCTTGTAGGTGCCACCGTGAGAGGGGTCTCCACTCATCTTGTTCCACGGCTGGGGTGAGTCACCGACAAAGGTAAAGTCGTAACCGGCCTCCTTGAGAAGTTTGTAAAGCCGGCCGCGGTAACCAAACTTGAAGGGCTCTTTCCAGTGGGGATTATCGGTGTAGCCAACGGTAATGGAATCGCCCAGGCACATGATGCGTATGGGCTCATCCTTGGCTGTCGCTGACAAGACTGGACCGAGCAGCAAAAAGGCAAGGAGGAGGGTACATGTAATATGCTTCATTATCATGATCATGTGCAAGTGCATGTATACGCGTTCAACGGGCTCATATTAATACACTAAATGATTATTGTTTTGTACAATATGATTACCCCGATGATCCGTCTCACCTCCTCGTGTAGCTACCTGCTCACCGCGGGCTCTGTAAACAGGGTTTCGGCATTCTGGGTGGCGAAGCCGATGTAGCCGACATTGGGCACGGTTTCGGAGAATTTTTCCTTATGGGTGACACCATTGATGGTGAGAGTGACACTGCGCTCATCCATATCGAGCACGGCCTTGCAATCGAGCTCGCCCTCGGTGGTGTTGCACTTCTTGTCACTACCCGACCAGGTGTCTGAGGTGTTCTCAAACACGGTGATGTTGTTAGAGGCGATCCACGAACCAGCCACCACAGAGGCATTACCCTTGGCGTCATTACTGAGCACGAGGAAACCATTTTGGGTCGGGCTGCTGACGGCTTTCATCTTCCAAGTGACGGTGGCCTTGCCAGTGGTGATGGGCTTCTCGAGGGCCTTCAGGGCAATCTGTTGGCCGTTGACTGCCTTGAGGCGGTAGCCC
>JBDQHQ010000184.1:0-4429 GCA_040264795.1 Akkermansiaceae bacterium
CATGTTTTCGCGGATGGCGATGTATTCCATCTCGGGGGTGATGATGCCTTGGTCGGCATACCATTTCTGGGTGACGGGGCGACCTGTGGCTTTCAGAGGTTTGCGCTTGAGGCCGGGGTATTCCTTGAGCTTGTTTTTGGCGGCTTTGTTCTCGTTGTATTTCTCCGCGTGGGAGTCGGAGAGATAGCCATTATCCGCTGCGGTGACTTGGCGGCCATCGTATTCCTCGACGTCATTGCGGTCGAGAATCCACTGGCGGCGCATGGCAGGGAGTCCCTCACGAACATCACCTTTGAAATCCGGATCACCCCATGGGCCGGCGCAGTCATAGACGCGAATGGGGGCGTTCTTCTCGATTCTTCCATTCTGGTGCTCGGTATCGGAGAGTCTGATCTCACGCATGGGGACTTTGACGCTGTCGTGTATTTCACCTTGCACATAAACCCGGGTGGAGTTGGGGAACTGGGTCGGGTCTTTCTCAATGGCGGCCAGTTCTTCGGAGTTGTCGATGTCCTCGATGAAGTTGCCGGTATAGTCGGAACGTTGGTGGGAGTTATCCGGGGTGATGTCGTGTTCGTTGGGAGAGATCATGGTGGAATTTTAAATGTTGAATGTTGAGTGTTGAATTGGGAAGTGTGCGCCTGCGGGATCGGTGGCTGTGCGGCAGTTCGAGTTATGAGTTCAAGTTTAAGTCGGTTTGCGCCTGCGGCGCGGGGAAGATGGCTGATGGATAAACAATGAAAAACCCGTTGTGGTGGCACAACGGGTGGGGAGCAGATTCTTCGGGCTGAAAAATGCGACTCCCTTCGCCGGTGCTAGCCGTGGCAGGTTCGGAGGGTTTGCTCTGGCGCGGTAGAGCGTCTCAGTCCCCGGTCGTGGGACTCCCCTGTCGTCTTCCTCAATGTGAATCCCGTGCATCGATAATCAAGGACGAATTTTATCCTTTAAGTCAGAGCATGACTTGGGTTGCTTGAATTAGAATTCTTAGTGGCAAAGAGGGGGCATCTGTGTAAAGTAACTCTCAAGTAAATGGCGAGGCAAGATCGTAAACCTTTTTCAAACTCTTCTCTAGGTTTTACCTCGGGCTTCACGGCTTGTTTGATGCTGATGTTTGGTTTTGTGACCTGGCTTGCTGTTGCCAGTAGTTTGCCAGCGCAGGATGGTGGTGAGTCAGGGCAGGAGATAGCTGCTGGATCTGAAACGGAGCTCACGGAATCTGCTCAAGAAGCAGCTCCCGCTGAAGAGGAGCTTGCAGAGCCGGAGGCAGAAGATTTTCCAGACGCGGAGGAACTGCCCGGTGTGGTGCCGCCACCGGTGATTGGGACCGGCATCGAGGCCTCCGTAACCGGGCGTAAGGATGCGAGGACGATGACTTTGTCGATGCCAGCTCCCAGAGGACAGATTACGGATCGAAACGGTGAACCTTTTGCCCAGACACGGGTGGTTTACTATCCGGCACTGAAATACGGACAGTTTGAGCGAGCTGACCGGGAATATGTAGTTGAATGGGGCCGCGCGCGCATCAATCAGGCGAATGAGTTGTTTGGTATTGAGTGGAATGTTTCCGATGAAGAGCTCTGGCAGCATTATCGCCACCGCAGGTGGTTGGCGATGCCCGTGAGTCACATCGTTGATGAGGAACGAAGAAAATTATTGGAAGGGCAGATGATGAACGGGCTGATCTTGCATCCGGTTTATCTGCGCTATTATCCGCATGGTAAATGCGCCTCGCACATTATTGGCTATACAGGAAGTGCAGGTAAACTTGAGAAGGGGCCGATTAACTATGGCGACCCTATTTTTGAGCGAGCCGTGGGCAGAGCCGGTCTCGAGAAGATTTTCAACAAGGAGCTTACCGGTAAGGATGGATTACTGCGCAAGGACTACGAGGTGGATGGTAGTTTGGTGTTTAAGAAATACGAGCGCAGGCCGGTTCCGGGTGGGAATATCGTCACGACACTGGATCTTAATTGGCAGTTACACGCGGAGAATGTCCTCGATGAATACTGTGAGCGGGGTGCTTTTGTGGTTTTGGATATCCATACGGGGGAGGTGATGGCGATGGCCTCCAGGCCCAGTTTTGATCTGAATGATTTCATTCCATTCATTAGTAACGAGAAATACAATGAACTGCGTGACGACCCAGGCACACCACTTTTTGGCCGTGCTTTTCAAGGGGCTTATCCACCCGCCTCAACCTTCAAGCCGATCGTGGCAGTAACAGCGCTCAGTAATGGAGAGGTTCATGAATTCAGCCTCATTGATTGCCCCGCACAAATCCAGATCGGCAATAAGGTGTTCAAAAACTGGTCTAAAGAGCCCGAGGGGTTCATCGATGTAAAGAGGGCGATTGCAAGGTCTTGTAACCCATGGTTTTACCAGGTGGGCATCCAGACAGGGCCCATGGCGTTCCTCTCCGTGGCAAGGCGTCTAGGCTTTGGATCCAAGACCGGCTTGCCCCTCATTGGAGAGGCAAAAGGCTTGGTTCCTACCAATGAATGGATGGTCAAGCATCACAAGCGCAAGATGCTGGATGGTGACACCGCCAACCTCTCCATAGGTCAGGGTGTAATACTGGCATCGCCCCTGCAAGTAGCGCAGTCGATGGCCGGTTTGGCAAACGGGGGAGCTCTGCCAAAACTCCAGCTCGTCAAGCAGGTGCAAACCGTCAAGGGGGTTGTTCTTGAATACGGTGAGCCCGAGCGGCGTAATTTCCTCAACCTTGACCCCGTTGCTGTCAATGTGGTGCATGAAGGCATGATGCAGGTTGTCAATGCCGGTTACGGTACGGGTAGGCGTGCCAAGCTCAGCTACGCGCTTCTTTGTGGCAAGACGGGAACCGCCCAGTGGGGGCCTGAGGAAAAGGAGCAGAGGCTTGCTTGGTTTGCAGGATTCTTCCCACTTGAGAATCCCCGTTACGCTTTTGCTGCACTCTATGAGGGCAAGCCTGGTGAAAAGCTCAGCGGCGGACGCAAGGCTGCTCCCATGGTAAGTAATTTTTTCGAGCATTTTAAAAAGGATATTAAAAAAGCGATCACGCCTCCACCGAGAGCCATGGTGATTGAAGATGAGGAGGAGTTCGATGTCCGTCCTCTTGACGGCGGTGCCGTGCCACGCGCTATTCTGGTAGATGAGCTAGGGGAGCAGGGAATCGTGCCGGAAGGTGAGGATCCAAGACCTCTCAGGGCTATTCCGGTTGAGGATGACGAGGCGTTTTTTATCGATGAAGTTCCTCGTTATACAGATGGTCGAAGCCCAGCACGCGCTGTGCCTGTCGAGGAGGAATAGTGACGAGCACCAATTAAGAAAATGAATGAGGACATCACACCCGAGAAGCCGTCCAGCAGGCTGTCACTTGGGAGCCATCCGTACATTGCCAAGTTTGTAGGTCTTTTACTCACAGGTTTAGCAGCCGTGATACCAACCGTTGGCACCATATGGTTGCTGGCGGTGGTCTACAAGAGCTTGATGTGGGTCGGGGATGAAATGCTCAAGCTCGGTCTGAAGGTGATCAATCTGATGAGGTCGGGAAGGGATCTGGTCTCCGAGGACTTTGCTTTTTACGGCTCTGACTTTTTGAGGTTTCTCATTCCGGTGTTTCTTTTGTTGCTGGTTGGTTTCGGTGTGGCGAACCGCCCGGGGCGCAAAATCCTGTTTTGGCTCAATGAGGGGATGCAACGCGTTCCATATCTGGGCGCTGTTTATTCTGCCTTGAAGCAGTTCGTTGATGCGGTGAAAAATCTGGGTGGTGAGCGCAAATTCAAGAGTGTGGCCTACATCGAGTATCCCAGCCCGGGCTGCAGGTTGCTGGGTTTTGTAACTGGTAATTATCACGATGTGCAGACAGGTGTGGATGTGACCACGGTTTTTATCCCGACAAGCCCCAACCCGATGACAGGCTTCACGGTGATTGTTGAAGATGACAAGGTGCAAGACAGTAAGATGAGCTTGGAGGAGGCAAGTAAGATGATTTTATCAGCCGGGCTTGTGGCTCCGGAGTCGTTTGAGAAAGAACAATAGATATGATTGTGGAGCCCCCTGCGGGGCTTTTTTAGCTGACATTTAGGCTGGCTTCGTTAGTATTATGCTCATGGCAAATAGTAATAAGTTGTTGAATGGGTTGGTTTTAGTTGTCGTCGCACTAGTCGCGCTGGGTATTGGTTATTCTCTGGGGAAAATTTCTGCAAAAGTAGATGCAGAAGCTACTTCCGCTGAGGCGCCTGTTGAGGAATCCGGTGAGGTTAGCCAAGTGGTGTCAGAGGGCGCTGGAGGGCAGCAAGCCACCAGCGAACCAGCTGCCGGGCAAGGTGCTCAGAGGCCCGAGGGAATGACCGCTGCCAAGTTAGCCAAGTTAAAAAATGTTCCGGAATCCATTGAATCTCCTCAGGGTGATTTCACTCTGGTGACGGTTATCGAGGGTGAGGATCAA
>JBDQHQ010000185.1:0-4411 GCA_040264795.1 Akkermansiaceae bacterium
AGAAATACTACAACGAGCCGGATAAGATGAAAAAAGCTCTGGTAGCTGCCGGTGTGCCAGCGGATAACATTATCTGCGATTACGCAGGCTTACGCACACTGGATTCCGTGCTGCGTGCCAAGAAAACCTTTGGACACAACGACTTCACCCTCGTGAGCCAAAAATTCCAAAATGAGCGAGCTGCCTACATCGCCCAAGCCAACAAGATCAAAGTCTACGGATACAATGCCCGTGATGTTGAGGGCTATGCGGCTCGTAAAACCGAGGATCGTGAGGTGCTTGCCCGAGTCAAGATGTGGCTTGATGTGAATATCACCAACAAGCAGCCAATGACCTTGGAGAAGGAGCCGGTGCCGGAGTAGGGGAAGAGTGAAGAGCGAAGAGTTAAATGGCCGCTTTACGGCTGTCGTTCACTTAAACTTCAAATGCTGCGCAGCCAACGACCATGTCGGTGCAAGTGGCTAACCACCTGCCGCGATGGTAATAATTTCAAGCTTATCTCCATTTTCTAGCATGCTGTTAGCATATTCACGCGGGAACAGGGCCTTCTGATTGAGCTCTACCACCACGGGTTTGCCCGCCAGGCCGATCGAGGCGAGTAACTCGTCGACATTGAGTGCCGTCTCAAGTGCGTGATCTTTGCCGTTGAGGGTGATCTTGATCATATGGCAGGCAGTTTAGTATTGGGGTTTGAGAATTTCCTCGTCCCAGTCTTTCCAGACGGATTCGTAACCCTTGTCTTGTAGCATCCCGGCGATTTCGTTGATGCCGCGGGTGTCGTCAATGGTGAACTGCTCGGTGGCACGGCTGCAGGAGGATTTCTTCTCTTCCTCCACTTCAACGCGCTTACCCTTGACGGTGAGGTGCAGGTCATCAGTTCCCGCGCCCGTATAGCCGCCAGGGTCAGTCTGGGACTCGGCGGACATGTGGGTCACCCCAAGGGGGACGAGCGCGTCACGCAAGGTGGCGGGCTCGCGAGTGCTGACGACCACGCCGACGTGTGGGAAGCAGATGCGGAAGGCGCAGACCATCTGGACAAACTGGCGGTCATTGAGGAACAGATCCGGATCCGGCTGGTACTGGTAGTTGCCTGCGTAGGGACGCATGCGCGGGAAAGATACCGTGAAGGACGCCTTCCAGCAGTGCTTGTAGAGGTATTCCAGGTGGGAGGCGAGGGCGAGCGCCTCGGGCTTCCAGTCTGCCAGGCCGAACAAAGCCCCGATGCCGATTCTACGGAAGCCGCCGGCGTAAGCGCGCTCCGGGCACTCGAGGCGCCAGTCGAAATTTTTCTTGGGTCCCGCGGTGTGCAGCTTGGAGTATGCCTCCCGATCGTAGGTTTCCTGATAGACCACAAGTCCTTCCGCACCGCGATTGACCAGTTCACCGTATTGATGGTCCTCCATCGGGCCAACCTCAATACCAATCGTGGGGATGAAGCCTTTGATCGCATCGATGCAGTCTTGAAGATAGCCCTCACTGACAAACTTCGGGTGCTCGCCCGCGACGAGTAGAATGTTGCGAAAGCCCAGTGAGTGCAGGTGGCGTGCCTCGGTGACGACCTGATCCACGGTAAGGGTGGTGCGCAGGATGGGGTTATCCCTGGAGAAGCCGCAGTAGCTGCAGTTGTTGACACACTCGTTGGATACATAGAGCGGGGCAAAGAGCCGCATGGTCTTGCCAAAGTGCCGGCGGGTGATTGCCCTGCTATGGGCCGCCATGGCTTCGAGCTCCTCACGCGTCTTGGGCGCGAGAAGTTGCTCAAATTTGCGCAGCAGCGGGGACTGGCTGCCGGCATTGAAAGTGTCTACGAAACTCACGTGCGCAGCCTAGGCTAGAAATGGAAAAGCACAAATCCGAAATCCATGGATCCATGGCATGGCTGGGCAGGGCTTGGAAGACGGGTTCATTGCCTGTCAGTTGGCATTGCCCGTGCTTAGGAAAAACTGTGTGCATAATTATAAGGTAGAATTTTACATATCGGCAAATTCATGTATTCTTCTGATCTTAAATAACGATTCCTCCCGCGTTTGATGGATTGCAGGTTCAGCCTTGGCAATCTCTGTGAGGCTACCGGAATGATTACCAATTACTGTAACTATATGGATTTATTGACGTGGCTAGGTATAGCCGCTTGTCTCTCCCAGTCGGCTATGTTTTCCGGCTCAAACCTCGCATTTTTCTCTCTTGGTCGCATGCGGCTTGAGGCAGAAGTAGAAAAAGGCAATGAAGCCGCGAGCCGTGTGCTCGCACTTCGCAAAGACTCTAACCTCCTACTCTGCACGATCCTCTGGGGTAATGTCAGTGTGAACGTATTACTGGCCTTGCTGAGTGACTCCATCATGGCCGGCGTAGGTGGTTTTGTATTCTCAACGGTGGGCATCACCTTCTTTGGTGAGATTATGCCCCAGGCTTATTTTTCCCGTCACGCCCTTGATGTAGGGGCGAAGCTCTCGCCCTTGATTCGCTTCTATCAGGTTTTGCTATTCCCCGTGGCCAAGCCATGCTCACTTATTCTGGATGGCTGGATCGGCCCGGAAGGCCCTACATTCTATCGTGAGCGTGACATTGAAATCATTCTCGAAAAACACATCAGTGAGCAAACCTCGGAAATCAGTGCCAATGAGGGTAGGGGAGCGCTGAACTTTCTCGATCTGGATGACCGCTTTATTATCCATGAGGGCAGTTCAATACACCCTGATACGATCTACACCATGCCAGTGAATCTGGATTTGCCGATCCTTCCGGGTCCTGACACCGAGGAAGGGCGCGCCTTCATCGCGTCTCTCAACAAGCATCCCAAGCTGCGTGCATTGATCCTCAGTGAGGAGGACGGCAGGCCTCAGCTCGTGATCAATACCGTGGAGTATCTGAGTAGCCTCTATGCTGCGGAACAGAGTGATTCGGAAGGGGGGAGTAAGGTGGCCGAGCTGGACATCTATGAGTTCTGCCACCGCCCCATTATCGTGTTTGACAGTAAAACCACGCTTGATGATGTCTTGGGTGAGTTTGTAGTTGAGGCCAATGATCACAATGACCACGTGGTTGACCGTGATGTGGTGATCTACTGGACGGAAGATCAAACACGTATTGTTACCGGCGCTGACATCTTTGGTCGTTTGCTGCGCGGTATCGCACGCCGGGAGGCGGAGTGAGGCGCCCCGCCAAAGGCGGGTCGAGTGGAAGTTGGGAGTTTCCGTTGAAGTAGGGGGTGGGCCTCATGAGCCGGCCGCTGATGCCCTTGTGGATTGGTCGGGTTGTGTGCCCTGGCAGTCGTTTGATTAAGTCTTGCTGAATATTCTGCTAGATTTTTTTTGGTTTCAGGCTTCGGCTCTAACTTATTCTTGATGAGGGTGAATCTGTTAGTTTTTTTGTAGTGTTGTGATGCTGATGTAAATAAATATTGTTAGAATCTGTTGGGGTATCTATTTTTACCGAGAAACAGATGATGCGCCCCTCTTTTATTCGCTGCTTGATTTCCAGGTTTGTCTGGCTAGGCCCCATGGTCACTTTATCTTGCGTGTATGCTCAGGAAAATATCTACATTGAGAGGGAGCAAGGCGAGCATGTCTTGCGGTGGGGTAGTGAGGAGGGCTCTACCTCTTTTTTGCAATACAGCACTGACTTGAGTGAATGGCAATACGCTCTTCTCTATGATGTTGGGGATGGGTCTGTGCGCAGGCAGGAAATCAACCCGGATATCGTATTGGCTGAGGGTGGCGTCCATTTTTACCGCCTTCTGGTTCACCCCACCAACCCCGATAATCCTGATGATACCGATGGTGACGGGCTTAATAATCTGTTTGAGTTGAAACATGGTTATGTGCCCGTTTTGACGGATAGTGATGATGATGGAGTCACTGACGGAGATGAGGATCTCGATGAAGACGGTGAGAGTAATCTCACGGAAATTGCTAATGGCACCGATGCCAATGATAGCTCGTCGAATAGTGGGGGGTCTGGCACACTCGTCAGCTATCAACTGAAAGCAAGATCGATAAGTTACGAAGAAAGCTATCTCCTCTATGGCTTGGGTGCTGAACTTACAGCACTTGGTGGTAATCCCCACTATTTCAACCTGTCTTCAAAATCACTGGTCAATTACCACCGGGAAAAATTGAATTCGGGTAAATTCTTCCTTGGGGAGGAATTTGCTCATGGTCAGACATCCACTATCTATGCAGAACCATCATCCTATGCTCTGGGAACTGTAGACATCGTTGCCTATTGGAATGCGAACACAGAACAGGAGGTGATCGCAGAACATGTTAATGAAGACTACATCTATGATATGCTGGAGCACTATCCTTTTCCCACTGAATCCCAGATTGCTGATAAAGATGACTGGTTCAATGTCGACGGTGTCGCGCTGCCTTTGGCCAGTTATGGCGTAGGATGGTACACGGGCTTGAGG
>JBDQHQ010000186.1:0-4391 GCA_040264795.1 Akkermansiaceae bacterium
GCAATAAGCAAGCACTTTGTGAAAAATTTCACAAGCTTGTGTCAGCTTGATTTGGCTTTAAATGCCTTGAAGATTGGATGTTGACGCTCAGTCGAAGTCGATGAGTTCCACGTCAAAGATGAGTGTTGCAATTGGCGGAATGAGTGGCGGGTAGCCGTTTGGAGCGTAACCCGGCTCGGGAGGTATGATTAGGGTCCGCTTTTCCCCCTTGGTTACATCAGCAAAGGCCTCATTCCAGCCTGGAATGACCCCAGCCCATGCCGAAAACCCAAATCCAAAGGAAAATTCATTAACGAGGCTTCACCAACAACTAAACAAAGAAATCCTTTGACAATTACAAAACTTTCAGTAATTTCTGAAAACAGTGAATAAGGCAGATGTATCGTTGAATTCAAACCTTGATGAGGTTCGGGATGAGTTTATTGCCCAATGGGGCGCTTTTGGTAGTCAGTGGGGCATCAACAGAACAATGGCCCAAATTCACGCCCTACTGATGACTGGAACCGAGTCACTCAGCACAGATGAAGTGATGGCCAAGCTGTCTATCAGCCGAGGTAATGCACACGCAAACTTGAAGGAACTTGTAGCATGGGGGCTCGTTCGTATTGTCGTGAAAAAGGGGGATCGCAAAGAGTATTTCGAGGCAGAAAAAGACGTTTGGAAAATCTTTACGATCATTCTCAAGGAACGACAACGTCGTGAAATTGACCCGGCACTCGCATTATTGAGAAGTTGTCAGGAGCAAACCAAAGGCCTCAAGGGGCCTGGTGCAGAGGCTTTTCGTGATCAAATCAAAGAGCTCGAGCAGTTCGTCAGCTTTGCCCGCAGTGTGGGTAGTAAGGTGGATAAGCTCTCTTATGGGCCTGCCATGAAATTAGCCGCCAAAATACTGGGGTAATGCGACAAGCTCGAAAACGCCCGGCTCAAATTTTCAACCACATTCATCTCACCTCGATTACCACCTCGAAAGAATATTCATCATGAAATTACCAGAACACAACAGCTTTACTCACATCTATTACGATGATCGTTGCCCGAGGACTTCAAGTTTCATTCAGTGGCTTGACCGACAAGCTCATCTTTGCGTGATGCATTTCTTGTCCTACCGGTCAGCTCACGCAGAGGAGTGGTTTCAGAGCCTGAAAGATGATGAGCCAGAGAGAGAGCTGATAGTTCGCAGTGCCAACGGTGACTTTTATCGTGGTGCCAAGGCATGGGTTTACTGTTTGTTGTGTACTTCGGAGTATGCTGATCTTGGTAAGAAGCTCAGTGATCCGGCTTTGATGCCGTGGGCTAGAAAAGCCTGCCACATTGCAGCTTTAGAGGGGGTCGCTGAATTACGTGATATCCTGGCTCGTAATGATGAGGCCAATGTTGTCGAAGAGCTACGTAACCATTATCTTATGGATCGTAAAGTTGGTGATTTTTTGTTTGATATAGGGCGTATCCCTGACGGTATAATATAGCCAACTCTTCAAATTTAAATCTCTAGAACAGCGTGCTAGCGAAATATTGATCAGTTTACCATTATGCTATGAGGAAGATTATTATTGCGGGTGCAAACGGTTTTATCGGTCGTTATCTTACTCGGTATTTTCATGCCAGAAACTGGGAGGTTGTTGGACTTGCACGTCGCCCCGATGGTCTCGATCCTCATTGCCGGCATGTATTGTGGGACGGTAAAACTATGGGAGCCTGGGCGAATGAGTTGAATGGTGCTGTAGCTGTTGTAAATCTTGCGGGAAGATCCATTAACTGCAGACATAACAAGAAAAACAAAAAACAGATTCTTGATTCGAGGGTCGAGAGCACCAGTATTCTTGGTCAGGCCATCGCGTCCTCCCCATATCAGCCACAGGTATGGCTTAACGCCAGCACGGCATCTGTCTACAGTGACGCCGAGACGAGCCCTCAGGGCGAGGGGACTAAATTGGGAGAGGGCTTTTTTGTGGATGTTGCTAAAGCGTGG
Organism: Akkermansiaceae bacterium; assembly: GCA_040264795.1. GTDB lineage: Bacteria > Verrucomicrobiota > Verrucomicrobiia > Verrucomicrobiales > Akkermansiaceae > Oceaniferula. Next base: position 1,970 of record JBDQHQ010000186.1, read on the forward strand.
GAAGGTGCATTCATGTCGGCCAAGGTCGCTGTTGATGTTAGGCGTATTGCGCTACGCACGTCACTGGTCATGGCTAATGAGCCCGCTACTGTTTTTGATTACCTGCTGAAGCTATCAAAATTATTTCTTGGAGGTCCCGTAGGTGGAGGAAAGCAAATGGTCAGCTGGATTCATGTCGAGGATTATTGCCGTGCCGTTGAATGGCTTATCGAGCATCATGATATTCGAGGGGTAATCAACATCACGGCACCAGACCCATTAACCAATGCTGAGATGATGAAGCGTTTCCGTCAATTAGCCAGGCGACCATTTGGTTTGCCTGCGGCTGGCTGGATGGCCAAAATTGGCGCTTTCTTCATGGGGACACAGCCCGATTTGATTCTCAAAGGTAATTGGGTGGTGCCCAGAAGGTTGCTGCAGAATGGATTTGTTTTCCAGTATCCTGAACTGGAACCGACCAAGTGGTGAATTCAAGCTGCTCAAGTCTTGATAAATGGTTTCTCAATTTCCAAAGAAGCATTGGAAGTTTTTTGTAACTCTGCTGGTATCGAGGAATTTTGCTGCCTCATCGGTAATCCGCTTTAGGTTTGCCGGGTGATTGAGTTTTTGATTGAGAGGATAATCAATCAGGCCTCCGGGCGGCAGCATATCCGGCGCATCGGTTTCGATAAGCAGGCGATCAGGGGACACCTGCCTAAAGGTATCACGCACGTTTTGTTTCTGAGGATGCAGAAAGTAACCTGAGAAGGAGAAATAGGCGCCAAGTTTTTCCAACCTTGGAATCAGTTCGGTGGAACCCGAGTAGGAATGAAGCAGGAAACCGCGCTTGGGTAGGGGCTGGGATTCAAGGATGTCGAGCAGGACTCCCCATGCCTTGAGACAATGAATACTCAGTGGAAGGTTGCGCTGCTCTGCCAGGGTGAGCTGGGTGATGAACACCTCTCGCTGAAGATCGATATCGTATTCTTCGATCCAGCGATCAAGTCCGCATTCGCCAACACATGCATGGGGTATCGTTTCGAGATAGGTAAGGAGTTGATCATACCATGTGTTGGTAGGATTTTGCCATGGATGGAGGCCAAAGGAGGGGATAATAAACTCGGGGTATTGTGCTGCCAACTCGGCGACCTTGGGCCAATCCGATGGTGAGGTGCCATTGACAACGCAGCGACTTATACCGCTGCTGATCATGGTAGCGATGACCTCCTCGCGCATGCCATCGAAGCGAGGGTCTTGGAGATGGTTATGAGCGTCCTGCACGGTTTATTAATGTGTTGGCAGCTTGTGCTAATGACCCTGGAGTGAAGTCCTCCATAGTGATCGTGTTAACGGGAGTCGAGTAGTTGGATTTTTCATCCCCTGCACGACGGTAAACAAGATCGTAGTGGTCACGTAGTACCGACTCGACGAATTTGACCCAGCTTCCTGCATCGATGAGATCATGCCATTCTCTGACTTGTTTGTGTCCGCGCAGCTTGGTAAGCCGATCTAATAGTGATTTCAGTTGTTCAGGGTTTTCCGTAAAGTGAGGGTAATCATCAAGTAGAAATGCCGCACGTTGAGCCAAGGGGAGCTCGATTTGGATAACCTCGCTCTCACCGAGTTTTTTCCAGAGTGGGGCAGGGCAATGTAGTGCTCCAATGCGATTGCTTTCAGCCTCTGTGAAGACTGGGTCGTTATTGTCTAACAGAGTCAAGGCATGCCAAAGCTTGGTTTCAAAGTTCTTCTGGCTGGGTTGCTCGAATTCCGGATCAGGGCCGAGGACTGAGCCCCGGTGTTTCGCCAAGCCCTCCAGGTCAAGAATTTGGGCGCCCTCGTTTTTTAAGGTTTGCAGCAGACGGGTTTTGGCGACACCCGTCGGGCCAGCAAGCACTCTGAGTTGTAGTGACGGGTCAGACAAGATATGCTCTGTCTCGCTGGTAACCCATTTTCTAAATGCTTTGTAACCACCTTCGAGTAACCTTGCACGCCAGCCCACGGATCGCAGAACTTGCGCCAATGAATTTGACCTCATACCCCCACGCCAACAGTAGACCAATGGACTGTATGATTTATCCTTACCGGCAAGATGATTCTCCAGATGTCTGGCGATGTTGTCTGAGATGAGTGCGGCGCCAAGCCTGCGTGCCTCAAATGGGTTCTCCTTGTAGATGGTGCCCACCTCACAACGCTGCTTATCATCAAGTACGGGGAGGTTTACGGCTCCTGGAAGGTGGTCATCTGAAAATTCAGAAGGGGAGCGTACGTCAATGATCTCGGTGAAATCACCGAGATCAAGAGGTAGAGATACGGTTTCGACATGTTTCATGGCGAAACGATGCGGGCAGCTGAAATTACTCCGCAGGTGTTGCCGCTGATTCTTCTGCAGCTGCAGGTAGGTTGCCCATGGCAGGTTGCTTGATAGCCAGATAAGCGCTGGCAA
>JBDQHQ010000187.1:0-4387 GCA_040264795.1 Akkermansiaceae bacterium
AACTACCGCTTCACCGAGCTTCTTCTCAGTGAGACGATCAATAATCGCCTCAGCGTAGGCGGCGTCTGTGACCAAGACCGCTTGGAGGTGTGAGCCCTGAGCAGCCTCAACGGCTGTGGTGTAATCTTTTTCCACCTCAATGAGTCCGGCAAGCACACCGCGGACTCCTTTGGCAAAGAATTCCGGCTCGTCGAGCCCCTTGATCACTGACTGGGTTCCTTTTTCAAAACCTTCGCCGCTATCGACGAGCTGACGCAGGACATCCAAGCGAGAGGAAGCACTGGCAAGCTCCTTGTGCGTAGCTGAGGCCTGATCACGGGCAGCATCAAGGTCACCACGGGTATGCTGGAAAGTGCGGTCCGCGACGGTCACATCATCTTCCAGTGAGCTTAGTTTACCACGTCGAGTCTCCAAATCGGCAGCAATGGCATCGCGCTCCATAACACCCTTCTCGTGCTCTTCCTGAAGACGTTCGTTCTCCTCAGTGAGTTTGGTGGCTCGCTCCTGGCTGTTTTCCATCTGGGCGGCAACACTCTCAATTTTTGCCTGACTGGCGACAATCAGAGACTGGGCAGTATTCGCGTCATTGCGAAGATTACGCAGGGTTTCCTCCTTTTGCTGACGATTGGAGCGTTGGCTCGTTGCATGCGACTCGTGCTCCTCAAGCAAAGCCTGTTGGGAATTGATCCTACTACTGAGCTTGGTCAGTGTCTGCTCTGCCTCTTCAAAATCCAACAACTGTTGATCCAGCTTTTGCTGTGCCTCGGAGATATCATCTTTATTCTGGCTGACACGTGCCTCTAATTCAGCCTGCCGCTCCTTGTTAAAGGCAATACGGCTCTCTGCTGCACTTGCCGCATTCGTGTGTTCATTGAGCTGCTGGCGAATCTCGGAAAGTTCCGCTTCGAGACTCTGGGCAGCATCACGCGCTTTGACGACTGCTTGCTCCTTTTCAGGAAGGCCGACCTCTAGTTCAGCTTCCCGGACTTCCAGAGAGCGAATTGAATTTTCCAGTTCTTCAAGCTCTGCAGTATACTGGGTGTATTTGCGGTGGCTGAGATGGGAGTCCAAAACGCAAACATCAGCCGCAAGCTCCTTGTAACGGCGCGCTTTTGCAACTTGGCGCTTCAGTGAATTCATCCGGCGCTCCTGCTCAGCGAGAACATCAGACACACGTAGCAAGTTTGCTTCCGTATACTCAAGCTTGCGCAGTGCCTCGCGCTTTTCCTTCTTAAATTTGGTAATGCCGGCCGCTTCCTCAAATACCGCACGCCGATCTTCCGGCTTGGAGCTCAGCAGAAGATCAATCTTACCCTGCTCCATGATGGAGTAGGAGGTCCGGCCAATACCCGTATCCATGAAAAGCTCGTGAATATCGCGTAACCTGCAGAGACTTCCGTTGATTCTGTATTCTGACTTACCATCACGGAAGACGCGACGAGTGATCGCCACCTCATTGAAGTCAACTTTGAGCACATCCTCACAGTCTGCAAGAGTCATGGTCACCTCGGCCATACTCAATGCCGCACGCGCCTTACTGGTTCCACTCTTGTCCGTTCCATTGAAAATGACATCCGCCATCTCTCCACCTCGCAATGCCTTGGCTGAAGTTTCCCCAAGCACCCAGCGAATGGCGTCCACTACGTTTGATTTGCCGCAACCATTTGGCCCTACAATACCCGTCACCCCATGTGGGTGAAATTCAAATTTGGTCTTATCGGCGAAGGACTTGAATCCGTGGAGATCTAATGATTTAAGATACATAATAGCTGTGGGATAATCGGGAGGTAAGGTGAATCGTGCTGCAGCGCAATTTCTCTGGCTGCCTATGAAAGATAGATTAATATAGCCTCAAATGATGGCACTCCAAGCCAAATCACCAAAAAATAGCACATATGGTATGACGCGTGAATAGTGATACAATATATGCCGATTTAGTTATTTAAGCAATATAAACTAAAAGGTCGTGCCCTCTGCCGATTACGCATCGACTCAGAGCATTCAAGGCTTGTTTCATTCGCATCAAGCCACTAGGCAAAGACTATGCTTCTTAAGCAACAATGGCTCGGGTCAGGAATTGATTACCAGCATGGACTGAACATGCAGCACGAGCTGGTGGAACGCATCTTGTCAGGGAGCAACGACAACTACTTGCTGAGCCTTGAACATGCCCCCGTTTACACCATTGGCAGAACACGTGATGTCAGTTCCCTGGGAGATGATACCAGCCGCCTGCCACACCCGGTTGTCGAAACCAACCGAGGCGGACAAGCAACCTATCATGGCCCGGGCCAATTAACCGCCTATCCCGTCGTTGACCTGCGCCCTCTTGGTAAAGATTTGCATGCTTACATACGTGCTATTGAAGAAGCTCTCATTAATACATGCCAGCTCTACGAAGTGCAAGCAACCCGCCGCGATGGATTGACCGGTGTCTGGGTCGGCAAGCGCAAGCTCGCATCCATCGGAGTTGGGGTAAAGAAATGGATCAGCATGCACGGCTTCGCTATCAACATCACGCGAGAGAGCCTTGATGGATTTTTACCCATTACACCATGCGGCATCAATGACGTGGTCATGACCTGCCTTGAGAATGAGGCCGGCCAGAATATCAGCGTGGAAGCTTTTGCTCAACAATGCCAAGCCTACTTGGAAAAAGCATTGCAACAAATGCTTGTTGCCTGAGCGATTGCCCGCCCGTTGATCACAGAGAAAAACAACTATGACTCACCTGTTGCGGTGATTGCATCTGATGCATCTTCATTACCCTCTGACTCATTCTTGAGCTTGGATTGCTCAAGTTTCTTCTGCGCCTGAGTGGATTCCTTAATGATTTGCCGCTCCAGCTCGGGTGACTGATTCTTGCCCTGACTAATCGCCACACCGAGCCAGCGAAGCTCACGACTATTGTCCAGAGCCACTTTGATCAGCATCGTCAATGGCACTGCCAGCAGCATTCCCACGGGGCCCCAGAGGAAACCCCAAAATAGAACAGAGATCACCACAATCACCGTAGACAGCCCAAAGCGCCTTCCCAGCAGTGCGGGCTCAAGGAAGTTGCCGAGAAAACCGTTGATCAGCAGATACCCGAAGGCGATGACCGCAGCGTGTTTGATATCATGCGTTAAAAGAGCAAGAATGACGGGAGGCACTCCAGCGATGATGGACCCTATCGCCGGAATGTAATTGAGCGCAAAAGCGACAATCCCCCAAAGCAGCGGGAAATCCACTTCAGCAGCCCAGCAAAGCAAACCAGCCAGCACGCCTGTGGCGATACTGATCATTGTTTTAATACCCAGGTATTTCTGAATGTCTCTGGTAGCACTCAGCATGCGCTGGAGATTGGGTCCCTGGGCCTCTACGATGGACACGAATCGCCGGCCGAACATCCGTGCCTCGCTGAGCATGAAAACGAGCAGAATCATCACGATAAATGAGCTCTTGAGTGTATCGAGCACTCCACCGAGAAAGGAGGTGATGTTCTCTTTGAAGAAATTACCAATTTGCTCTGGAGTCAGGAACTTCTTGATTTCCTCTTGTGCGCCTTCGATCTTGAGCTGCTCAAGCTGCGCACCCCCGGAAAGGGCCGCCTCGTATAGTTTGCTGCCGTATTGCTCCAAGCGATCACCCTCTGCCAAGTCATTAATCAGCAAAAACCCCACAACCATAACCCCCGACATAAAAGCGAAGACAACCAACACCGAAATAAGAACCGAGAAGAAACGCGGCACCTTGTGCTCCCTGAGCCAGTTCGTAATGGGGAAACTCACTGCGGCGAGGAAAAATGCGAGGGCAACCGGAATGAAAAAATCACGAGCAAAATACATACCGGTTAGCACCAGCACCGCCGAGGCGAGCAAGAGCATAACTTTGTAGGATTCTGCGGGTTTGGGTGTCACAAGGATAAGAGGTAAGAGTGATGAAAAAACTTATATGTTCATAGCCGCAATCTTGTCATAGATCAACGCAATCATTCGCTTTTACAAAAATAAATTCATGTTCGTAAAAGGCAGGTATGCGGGAAGAGTTTCGCAGCCTTGCTATTTTGGATGGAAATATACACACTGAGACCTATGAAATCTCACGACGTGCTTAAATCTGCTTTTGAAAACACGAGCCCGAAAGCCATCGCTGCCGAGCTGGGTGTTTCGCTCTCACTCGTCTACAAGTGGGCGCAGGAACAATCTGACAGTGGCTCGGGTAGCCGCAACCCGCTGGATCGCATCGTTGAGATATACAACCATACCGAACACGTCCCCATCATTGAATGGCTCTGCGAGCAGTGTGATGGCTACTACGTGGAAAACCCAGAGAGGAAGAAAGATAAGGACTACGGTATGCTGCCAGCCACCAACGAAATTGTCAGCCAGTTCTCCGCCATGCTGCA
>JBDQHQ010000188.1:0-4349 GCA_040264795.1 Akkermansiaceae bacterium
GCTTTGGAAAACAGGGTAACGTGATTGAGGGAGTCGTGGTCCAGGCTGTCGAAAGCGGCTACCGAGGAAAGTCCCACGAACCTAAACAATACCCAAAGGCAGGCCGCGGCGACGAAATACGCGATGCAAAGCAGGTAGCTGCGGTAGGGAAATTTCATCGCTTCGATCGCATCTGTTGTGCAGCGCGGGTCGCTGCTGAGTTGTGTGCATGGAGTCTGCTGCGCCACTTCGAACAGGTGACCTCGGTGTCATACTTCCGTAGCAGCACCTTGGCAACCAAATCGCGCGAAAAACCATTCTCCCGGGCCAGCCGGTCAAAGGCTTGCAAATACTCATACAGATCGAAGGTCACGGCGGCATCGTACTAGGCAAACTTGAAACTTGAAACTTGAAACTGCAGCTATCACATTCCGACCCATGAACGTTCTCGTCGTCGGAGGCGCAGGTTACATCGGCAGCCACTGCGTCAGACAACTACAGGCCGCTGGCCACACGCCCTTTGTTCTCGATAATCTCGTCTATGGCCACCGTGCCGCTGTGGCTGATGATATCTCCTTCTTCGATGAAGACCTCGGTAACCGCAGCGTGGTTAGAAAAATTCTCGAAGCAAACGATATCGAGGTCGTGATGCACTTTGCGGCATTCATCAACGTCGGTGAGTCTGTCAATGTGCCGCTCAAATACTATGAGAACAACGTTGGAAATACCATCCAGCTTCTCCTGGCCATGACCGATGCCGGAGTGAAAAAATTTGTCTTCTCATCCACTTGCGCTACCTATGGGGAACCGGACACCCTGCCACTGGTCGAAGACCTCCCCCAGGAACCCATCAACCCCTACGGAGCCACCAAGCTCCACGTCGAGCACATCCTTCAGGATCTGGCGCGCTCGGGCGAGGTCTCCTCCGCCGTGTTCCGCTACTTCAACGCCTCGGGAGCCGCGGCAGACGGCAGCATCGGTGAGGACCACACTCCCGAGTCCCACCTCATCCCACTGGCCATCTTCGCAGCAACCGGCCAGCGTGGTGCTCTCAAAATCTTCGGCACGGACTACCCGACACCGGATGGCACCTGCCTGCGCGACTACATCCATGTCGATGATCTTTCCCGCGCTCATATCGCCGTGTTTGATAAACTCGCGACACCGAACACCTTTGTCCACTATAACCTCGGAACCGGCACCCCAACATCCGTCCGCGAGATTCTTGATGCCGTCGAACGCGTCACCGGCCTGCCCGTGCCAGCCGAGGAGGACGAGCGCCGCCCCGGTGACCCGCCATCCCTCTATGCCGATAACACCAAGGCACGTACGGAGCTAGGCTGGGAGCCGGAGCATATGGATATTGAGTCCACCATCGCCAGTGCTTGGAAATGGCACCAATCCCACCCGGATGGCTATGGTGACCCCAAGCAGTAAAGCGCCCCCACCCCACTACTTGGTCTGTGGATTAAGCTGCAACTTACCTTGACTCTTTTAAACTGAGACTTGAATCTACCGACATGGCCACCGAGCTGCATTACTGTAAGGATTACTTCGCATACTCACGCCGCAAGACGCGTGAAATCAGGGTGGGCAATGTCGGCATTGGCGGAGATAACCCGATACGGGTGCAATCTATGATTACCTCCGACACGCGTGACACCGAGGCGTGCGTTAAACAGGTTCTGGATCTAGCGGAAGCGGGCTGTGAAATTGTCAGAATCACCGCGCAAACCAAAAAGTATGCGGCCAACCTTGAGAATATTCGCGATGGTGTGCGCGCTGCGGGATGTGATGTTCCTTTGGTAGCAGATATCCACTTCAAACCGGATGCCGCTTTTGAAGCCGCCAAATGGGTGGAGAAAATACGGGTCAATCCTGGCAACTACGCAGACAAGAAAAAGTTCGAGGTGCGCGAATACTCTGATGAGCAGTATGCCGAGGAGCTTGATCGCATCCGTGCTGACTTCGCTCCACTCGTTGAGCTCTGCAAAGACCTGGGTCGAGCCATGCGCATTGGAACCAACCACGGCTCACTCTCAGACCGCATCATGAACCGCTATGGTGACACCCCTCTGGGCATGGTGGAGAGCGCCCTCGAGTTCGCCCGTATCGCGCGGGATCATGATTATCATAACTTTTGTTTCTCGATGAAGGCCTCCAACCCGAAGGTCATGATCGAGGCATACCGCTTGCTGGTGGCTCGGCTCGACCAGGAAGGTCAGGATTGGAACTACCCGATCCACCTCGGCGTCACTGAAGCAGGTGACGGTGAAGACGGGCGGATCAAATCAGCCATTGGCATTGGCTCACTTCTCGCAGATGGCGTGGGTGACACCATCCGGGTTTCGCTCACTGAAGACGCGGTATATGAGATACCCGTCGCCAAGGCCTTGGTCGCAAGTATTGAGAATTCACATCTCGGTGACGACCCTGAGGGTGCCCAGCGAGGCACACTCTCCTATGATCCATTCTCATACGAGCGCCGGCATAGCCATGAGCTCGAAATCAATGGCCACAAACTCGGCGGCAACAACACCATCCGGGTACTTACCTCCCAAAAGAAATGGGACGCACTCGCTCACAAGATTGACAAACTCGGCGACTTCACTCCCGAGGCCGTTGTAGAAAAAACCAACATCATTGAGCTCGACCCATGGGACACTGCCTCCATTCAAGAAGTCAATGCCATCGAGAAGCCTCAGCTGGTTACCGTTAAGGATCACTGCCATCCTGAAACAGGAGGAGCGGCCGTAATCCACGCATTCCGCTTGCTCGCCTCGAAGCTCTCCGCCCATCACCCCATCCTGCTCAAAGACACTTTGGAACCAAGTATCGATGCAGGCAAAGACTTCCTCGATACCCTGCTGATCGCATCTCGCAACATCGGCTCCCTCCTCTGTGACGGCATAGGTGACGCCATCCTCATTCAGGGTGAAGAAGCCCCGGGGCAATCACTGCGACTAGCCTATAACATTCTCCAGGGAGCCGGATCCCGTATTTTCAAAACCGACTACGTTGCCTGTCCTTCCTGCGGGCGTACCCTCTTTAACCTCCAAGAGACCACCCAGAAAGTGCGCTCCGCCACCGGCCATCTCAAAGGCGTGCGCATTGCCATCATGGGCTGCATTGTCAACGGACCGGGAGAAATGGCGGATGCAGACTTTGGCTACGTCGGTGGAGCTCCGGGCAAAATCAACCTCTACGTCGGCAAACAAGCCGTCAAATTCAACATCCCTGAAGCAGAAGCGGTCGAGCGTCTGATCGATCTGATCCGCGAACATGGCAAATGGATCGATGCCCCGGTGGCCATTTCCTAGCTGCCCACTTCCGTCAACTTGCCACCAAAAGCCGCCACGGAAAAATCAATGCGCTCACTCCAATCGATTCCAGGATGAGCCAGCGCCTGCGCTTGGATCTTCTCCAAGCGGTAACGCAGGCCGGTGCCGTTAGCCAGTTGGATAGCGAGTCCGGGTCTTGCATTCAGTTCAATAACTACCGGACCATGGGCTTCATCCACGATCAGGTCAGCCCCCAGATAACCCAGCCCGGTCATTTCATAACCCTTGGCTGCCATTTCGAGCAGCTGGTTCCATCCGGGGATATCCAGACCCAGCAAATCAGTATCTAAATCGGGATGTCTTACCACGGAAATACCATGATGAACCGCGTGTGTGGTTTTACCCGTGGCCAGATCAATGCCAATACCAATCGCACCTTGATGCAAGTTCGCCCGTCCGTCTGACTGGCGTGTAGCAACACGCAGCATTGCCATGACTGGGTAGCCGTGAAGCATAATCACACGCACATCGGGAGCTCCCTGATAGCTGATTTTTGTCAACTCGTGATGGCAGTTGATACACGCCTCCACCATCGCGACATCCCGCCTGCCTCCTAGGCTGAACAAGCCGCCGAGAATCTCCCTGACATGACGGATCACATCTTCCAAGGTAATGACCACACCACTCGCCTTAACGAATTTATCGCCCCTCCTTCCCTTGATGACCATCACTCCCCTGCCCCCACTCCCTCGTGAGGGCTTGATGACAAATGAATCGTAATCACTCAAGACCGCATCCATACTCTTGAGTTCCCCCTGGGCACGGAACACATGATACAGTTCCGGAACCGCCAAACCCATTTCCTGGGCCAGCAACTTGGTCACCAGCTTATCATCGACCTTGCGGTAAAATTTTCTTTGATTGTTAGGCAGCATGTATTTCCCGTTTCTCTCATTCAAGCCAATCACCCCAAAGCGCTTAAGCTCGCCCGGCAAAACCAACCATCGATGCCACCACTTTTTCACGCGTTTACATCAGCTGCACTCCGAAATCGAAACAGCTCGGTCAAGCGATAACCCGTATAACGAC
>JBDQHQ010000189.1:0-4327 GCA_040264795.1 Akkermansiaceae bacterium
GGTTACCAGGCAGATATCATCATCTCCCGAGGTCAGCTTGACATCAACGAGGCTGTTACCCTCATCAAGCTTGATGGCAATGATTCCGTCCTTACGGAAATTGCGGAAATTATTCAGGCTGGTTTTCTTCACCTTGCCACTGCGTGTAGCAAAAAGAACATATCCATTCTCTTCACCAAAGGTAATATCCTCACCCTCCTCATCAGTAATTCTCTCAAGGCGCAGTGTCGCGGCGATGTTTTCCTCCGGCTGAAGGTTGAGAAGATTTTTAATACTGCGTCCTTTGGATGCTCGCGATCCCTCGGGAATACCGTAAACCCGCTCAACATAAACGCGTCCCGTGTTGGTGAAGAACATCAGGTAATCATGTGCCTGCGCGGAGAAAAGATGCTCCACAAAGTCCTGCTCGTCATCCTCGGTTTGGTTGGCATTGCGTGTTTCCATGCCACGCACTCCCTTGCCACCCCGTGCTTGCACTCGGTATTCAGCAGACGGTGTGCGCTTGATGTATCCACGGTTGGACAGAGTAACGATCATGCCATCATTGGCAATGAGGTCCTCAATGGCAATTTCACCTTCATCAGGAAGAATAGGACAACGGCGAGCAGTGGCATACTTTTCCTTCACCTCAAGAAGCTCATCCTTGATGATAGTCAGCACCCGGGCTTCCTTGGCGAGGATATCAAGGTAGTCTTTGATCTCAGCCAAAATATTGTCATATTCCACCTTCACCTTGTCCTGCTCCATACCGGTGAGCTGATAGAGACGGAGCTCGAGAATCGCATTTACCTGGCGGTCTGTGAACACATAGGTATCACCCTCAATACTTGGCTGTGACCTGATCAGAATGCCAAGTTTTTCCGCTGTCTTGACCGGGAAGGTATAGGCCTTAAGGCGCTCACGTGCCTCGTCACGGTTCTTGGAGTCACGGATCATTTTGATGAAGTCATCCAGATGGCCAAGTGCCAGCAAGAAGGCTTCCAGATTTTCCGCCCTGTCCTCGGCTTTACCAAGCAGGAAGCGGGTTCTCCTGATGACCACCTCACGACGATGCTCAATGAAGGCATCGAGGGCGTCCATGATCGAGAGCTGTTTCGGGCGACGCTCATGAATGGCAAGCATGTTGACTCCGAACGAAGTCTCCATTGAGGTGAGCTTAAAGAGCTGATTGACCACCACTTGCGGGCGAGCATCACGCTTGAGCGTAATCTCAATGCATGTCTGCTCATCGGAGAGGTCACGCATGCCTGATATGTCAGTGAGGACCTTCTCACGCACGAGTTCGGCAATGCGCTGCTGGAGAACGGCACGGTTCACACCGTGAGGCACTTCGGTGATGGTAATGATGGATGCACCGGAGGCTTTTTCCTCCACCTCCATCGTTCCGCGCATCTTGATACTGCCGCGCCCGGTGTGGAAGTAGCTGTCAATGCCCTTGAATCCACGGATTTCGCACTTACCGGCAAAATCGGGCCCCTTGATGTGCTCTTTGAGCTCATCGATAGTGAGTTGTGGGTTGTCGATGCGCGCGCATGTTCCGTCGATTACCTCGCCGAGGTTGTGGGCCGGTATGTTGGTTGCCATACCCACGGCAATTCCCGTGCCACCATTAACCAGCAAATTCGGTATAGCTGCGGGCAGCACAATCGGCTCGTTACGGGTTTCATCGTAGGTGGGTTGTAGATCAACGGTCTCTTTTTCGAGATCCGTCATCATGGCTGAACCGAGGTGGGTCAGCCGCGCCTCGGTATAACGCATGGCAGCAGCAGCATCACCCTCCACAGAGCCAAAGTTGCCTTGACCATCAATGAGTGTTTCACGCATCGTCCATGGCTGGGCCATGTTGACCAAGGTCGTGTAAATCGCACTGTCACCATGCGGGTGATATTTACCCATGGTATCACCGACAATGCGGGCACTTTTCAGGTGTGGCTTGCTTGGGCTCAGAGAGAGGTCATTATGCATCGCATAGAGAATGCGGCGCTGGGAAGGTTTAAGCCCATCACGTGCATCCGGCAGGGCCCGCGAAATAATCACCGACATCGAATAGTCCAGGAAGGACTTCGACATCTCGTCAGCGACGTTGATAGGTTTGATAAAATCAGTAGACATTGAAAAAGCTAAAAAAGATGTGAGTAAGCGTTGTGATTAAACATCAAGATTCTGAACGTTGAGCGCATTATCCTCGATAAATCGTTTCCGGGGCTCGACAACATCGCCCATGAGGATGTCGAACATCTTGTCTGCTTCGAGCTGGTTTTCCTCATCCAGTCGAACACGGAGGAACTGCCGTTTTTCAGGATCCATCGTGGTTGCGTAGAGTTCCTTGGCATTCATTTCACCCAGACCTTTGAATCGCTGGATACGCATCCCCCGGCGGCCGATTTCCAGAACTCTGTCGAGGATTTCAAAGAGATTAAACACAGGTAAAGCCTGAGCATCCGAGCCGTCTCCCTCGATGAGTTCGTAGAGTGGCTTATCCTCTGAGAAAAACGGATCGGTCTGCACGCCGAGTTCATTGAGACGGGCAAGCACCTTGGTGATCGCCACCGACTCATGCAGCTCGCGTTTCACCGCGCGGCGCTGAACCCCTCCAAGCTTTTCCTTGTACGCGGCTTCCTCCTCCTCACTGAGCTCCTCATCAAAAAGCCTCAGGTCCCGGTTCTCCTTGGCAAAGGCCAGCAGCTCCTTCTCCGTGCTGAAATACTTGATTTCCTCCTCGTTACCAAAACGAATACGCACCATGTACTCGGGCAAATGGCCATCTGACTGATGGTCGAGTAACTCCCTGAAGCTGCCACCATGTCCTTCTAGTGTCGAGGTGAAGCGTGTGAGCTGGGCAAGGGTATCCAGCACACTGGTCAAGAGGTCACTGTCTACCTCCTCGTCCTTGCCATAGCGCCGCAATTTGACGTCCTCAGAACCCAGGCGAATCAGGATTTCGTTAAGTTCATCATCATCGGCAATGTATTCCTCACGCTTTTTGCGTGTCACTTTATAAAGCGGCGGCTGGGCGATGTAGAGATAGCCTGCTTTGACGAGCTCCGGCATATGACGGCAGAAGAAGGTCAGCAAGAGAGTCCGGATGTGAGCCCCATCGATGTCAGCATCGGTCATGATCACCACCTTGTGATAGCGGACTTTCTCCAAGTCAAAGGCACCCTCCTGGTCCCCTTCCCCAATACCAGCACCGATCGCTGTGATCATGGCCTGGATTTCCTTGTTCTGCAGCGCTTTGTGCAGACGGGCTTTTTCCACGTTGATGACTTTACCACGCAGCGGCAGAATCGCCTGATTAATACGATTACGTCCTGACTTGGCAGAACCTCCCGCGGAGTCACCCTCCACAATGTAAATTTCCGACTTCGCTGGATCACGCTCCGAGCAATCCGCGAGCTTACCGGGCAAACCACCACCTGAGAGAACCGACTTACGCACCGTTTCCCGTGCCTTGCGTGCCGCCTCACGGGCACGCGCTGCGTTCACTGCCTTATCAATGATCGTTTTGGCAAGATTGGGATTTTCATCAAAGTAGGCCTGTAGCCCCTCGTACACAATCGAGCTGACTACCCCTTCAATCTCGGTATTAACCAGTTTGTCCTTGGTCTGGGAGCTGAAGCGGGGGTTGGGCATCTTGACACTGATCACACAGATAATGCCCTCACGCACGTCGTCACCGGAGAGTGAGGGTTCCTTGTCCTTGAGGATTTTATTTGCCTTGGCGTATTGGTTGATCGATCTCGTCAGTGCGGTGCGAAATCCTGTCAGATGCGTTCCGCCATCTGCATTGGGAATAGAGTTGGCATAGCACAGGATATTGTCCTGATAGCTGTCGTTGTATTGGAAGACAATGTCGGCGAAAACATCATCCTCGGTCACCTTGCCATCATAATCAATTTCCACACTGCGCTTACCCTTCAGGATAACAGGCTCCTCATGCACGAGGGTCTTGTTTTCACCAAGCTGGGTGACAAATTCCTCAATGCCCTTGGCGTAATAAAAGCGCTCTTGCTGGGCACTCTCCGGACGCTCATCCTCAAGCTCGATAATCAGGCCGGGGTTGAGGAAGGCGAGCTCGCGCAGACGTGTCGCCAAGCGGGCAAATTCAAACTCAATGGTGTCGGTAAAAATCGTAGCATCCGGGAAAAAGGTGACCTTGGTTCCGGTATGATTTGAGTCCACCTCCCCGATGACCTCCAGTGGCTTGACGGTCTTACCTCGCTCAAAGGTGATCGCGTGCACTTGGCCCTCACGGCTGACCTCCGCCTTGAACCAGTCTGAGAGGGCATTCACACACTTGGCCCCCACCCCGTGCAGGCCTCCGGAA
>JBDQHQ010000190.1:0-4247 GCA_040264795.1 Akkermansiaceae bacterium
ACCCTACAAAAATGGCACCTACGTCGCCCATGGCTCCGAGCTCATCTTTCTCGATGACACCAACAACAACGGCACTGCGGACAGGCGCGTGCCCGTGCTCACCGGCTTCGGTTTTACTGACACCCACACCATGGCCCACTCCCTGGTCCGCGCCCCAGGTGGTTGGATCAACTTTTCTCAAGGGGCGCTCAACAAAGGCAAAGTCACCGCCGTCAAGTCTGGCAACAACACGCGCATCGACTACTCAAAAATCGCGCGCTTCTCACTCGATGGGAACAACATCGAGCTCGTCACCTCCGGCCTGCAAAACATTTGGGGATTCCAGCTCCGGGCTAATGGTCAGTGGTATCTCACCGAAGCCAATGACATGGGACTCTCCGTCACACCTGCTGAGCCGGGCACCGGCTTCAAGGGTATCGGTGGCGAGAAGCTTCGCACTTACCAGCCCTGGCTCCCCCCACTGCATAAGTTCCGTGTAGGAGCATCTGGGATCTCCGGCCTTGCCTTCTCAGACGACAGCTCAGGTGGCTTCCCCAGAGAGTGGCAGGACGTCGGCTTCCTCGCTAACCCGATCACCTCAGCGATCAACTGTGTCAAAATCACCCGTAACGAGGATGGTAGCGTCACAGCTTCACACCTACCTGACTTTCTCAAGTCGAAGGACGACTGGTTCAGACCCGTCAACATCGAGTTCGGCCCTGACGGATGCCTCTACATTGCCGACTGGTATAACAAAATCATCTCACACAACGAGCTGCCTACCACTCACCCAGACCGGGACAAGTCTCACGGCCGCATCTGGAGAGTCCGCCACGTATCCCAGACACCACGCAGCACACCTAACCTGCTCGAAGTGCCAACTACCCAGCTCACCAAACACCTCAAGTCCCCCATCCTCTGGGAAAAGCGCTCCGCTTGGCATCAAATCGCCGACCGCCCTGCCAGTGAGACCAAAAGCATTATCCCCCAACTCATCAGCATAGCTGCCGACACAAGCGAGGAAAACACCACCCGCATCCATGCCCTCTGGTCCTTGGAAAGCCTCGGCCACTTTGACCAAGCTCTGATCACAGCACTCATTAGCGACCAAGACGGCGACATCCGCCGCGAAGCCATTCGCTCACTGGCCGCTCTCAAGATTTCACCTGAGCAATTGGCGGTATTACTCAAAGACATCACCAACGAGAAAAACGTCATGGTCCGCTCCCAGGCACTTCGCACCATCGAGGCTTTGGGAAGTGCCAATCATGACACCATCGATATCGCCGTCTCATTCTGCCATCCCGCATCTAGCACCAACCAACTAGGCAATGGCTATGAGCAGAATTTCGAACGCTACCTGGCACGCCGCGCCCTTGAGTGCTACCCCGAGGAACTCAGCGCATACCTGAGCACCCCACTCGCTGCCAAGCAGCCGGCCGTGAAACGCATCTGGGCACAGCAAGCCCTCGGCAAACAGACTACTGACTCCTTTGCCCGCCAATGGAAGACCCTGCAACAAAAGCCCCTTGATCGCGACACCCTCATCATCGTCTCAAATGCCTCCGATGCTGTTCAAAATCGCAAAACCATTGCGCCCTACTTCCGCAGTGCAGAAAACGCTGAGCACATTGCCAAACTGGCACTCGAACACATAGCAGACGCCTATAGCCCAGCCTTCGGCTACCCCCTCGCTGAGACCGCCACAACCCTCGTCGACAGCGGAGACAAAAACAAGATCATCCTCGGCCTCAAGCTCGCACGTGGCTACCGTATCACCCACCTGAGCCCGGAATTCGCCAAGCTACTCACCGCCACGACGGACGAATCGATCATCCGTGCCATCCTCACCACCCTCAGCCACCAGCCGCAAGCATTCGCTGAGTCATTCCTCGCCATTATTAACGAGCCTGGCAACTCCCCATCATTGCGCACTCAGGCCCTCGCCGCCCTTGTGCAAGCCCAGCAAGGCAAAGCGGCACCCGCAGTCGTCAAGGCACTCGCCGAGACTCCTGATCAAAAAAACAGCATCATCGCTGCACTCGGAAACTCAACCCAAGGTTGCCAACTGCTCATTCACCTCGTCGAAACAAAGCACATTGAAGCATCCGACATCTCACTGCCCATTGCACAGCGCATCGCCCACTTGGCGGCCAAGAACCCAATTGCCATAGCGATCAATCAGCAAGCGGAGGCTCAAAAGAAAGCGAAGCTGACCACCGCCATGGAGCGCATCCCCTCGCTTGAAAAAGTCGCTGAGTCTGACTCCGGCAATGCCACTATTGGCCAGAGCCTCTTCGCCGGCATGTGCCTCTCCTGCCATGTTGTGGGCGACCAGGGTGCAGGTGTCGGCCCCGCACTGGACGGCTCATCCGAGCGCGACACCGAGCACCTGCTGACCGCTATTCTCAATCCTGATGCCGCAGCAGAGAGCGCCTACGTTCTCTTCCGCACCATCGAATCCTCCGGCTTAATCACCGAGGGGCTCAAAGCAAGACAAGACGATCGTGGCACGAGTATCGCCCACCAAGGCGGCATGGTCACCTACATCCCCAAGCGCACCATCCGCGAGCAACATCACGTTGGATCGACCTCCTTCATGCCAAGCGGCCTGATCGACAGCATGCCGGATGACACCGTCGCCCACCTGCTGGCCTACATACGGACCCTCAAATAAGGGCACGGCAAATAGCATCGCATGTTCGAGCCTTGCCGGATGGCAAACCATCTACCTGACCCATCTCTCTGGCTTTGGAGTGAAGTGCGATCAAAAAAAGAGGCCTAAAGAGGATGACACAAGACGGAACATGGTGACAGGCGGTCACCAGGCCCCACGGCCTGCAATGCATCCCGTTTACTTATTTGACTCATTGGCAATGGAACCCTACCATGGAGATCAAATTACTTTCTAACAGAACCTGAAGGCCTGAAGGCGATAAGTCAGACCAATATCATGAAATCAAAACAACTTCTTCTCACTGTCGTCCTGCTTTCCACCCCCATGGTCGCTCTCGCCGCGGAGACGGTCACCGTCGAGAACTTCGTTCGTGCAGAGACGGACATGACCTTGGACCGTTACGTCAAACAGGGTGGATTTGGAAAATTTCTTCACATCCGCAAGCCCACGCCAATCGACAAGCAGGATGTCATCAGGATGAATAGGGATACGCTCTACTCAATCGGAGTCTTTGATCTTACCGAGCCCGTTACCATCACAAAGCCTGATTCCGAAGGCCGGTTTATGTCGATGATGCTCGTCAACCAGAATCACTCGATCCCACCTGCGATCCACGACTCAGGTAAATTCACTTTTACCAAGGAAGAAATCGGAACACGCTATCTTTGCATCATCATGCGCACTTTCGTGGATGCAAGCAACCCATCGGATGTTGAGATAGCCAACGCCTGCCAAGACAAGATTACAGTCATCCAATCCAATCCCGGCAGCTTTGAGATTCCCGACTGGGATGAGCAATCCCTGCACAAGGTAAGGAATGCTGTCAATGTGCTAGCGGCAACCAAGGCAGACACCTCCGGCTACTTCGGGCTGAGGGAAAAATTAGACCCTATCGACCACCTGCTGGGAACCGCGTTCGGCTGGGGTGGGAACCCTAAGGAGGCGGCTATGTATATCAATGTCACTCCCGAGAAAAACGATGGCAAGACGCCTCACACCCTTACGATCAGCAAGAAAGTCCCCGTGGATGGCTTTGTTTCTGTGACCATCTACAATGCAGATGGCTTCATGGAGAAGAATGAGCAAGATGCCTACTCAGTGAATAATGTGACCGCCAAAAGAAATGACGATGGCTCGGTAGTGATTCACTTCGGAGGAGACCCAAAAAACCCGAACTACCTTCCCATCACCCCGGGATGGAATTACATTGTGAGACTCTACCAACCAGGAAAAGAGATTCTCGACGGGTCATGGACGTTCCCTGCGCCTGTTGAAGCACAGTAAGCTGGCCAGCTAGTCGACAATCTTGATCGGGTTGGCCGGAGGGCGGAACTTGCTGTTGCGGTCGTGGACGTTCACAAACCATCGATGGCTATCTCTGTATTTCATTACTGGCATTCACCGAACGTGAGAGGTCAGGGACGTAGCGGAGCGACATTGCCTGCACCGCCTTGTTCGTCCACTATTTTAGACCAAGCACCCTTCGATTCTCTTTTATGGCTAATCTTAAGCAATCAATGACGATCAAAAAAGCAGATATACCTAGAATAATCCATCCCACTTCCTGAAGATCATAGGCACCAATAGGATC
>JBDQHQ010000191.1:0-4238 GCA_040264795.1 Akkermansiaceae bacterium
CATTGCGTCTACCCAGCTCTTGAGCCATCGACTTCATCATACCCAGCAGCGCCGACTTCGCAGAGCTGTAATTGAGCTGACCGTGCGGTGGATGAATGGCCGAAAAACTCGAAATGAACAGGATATGCCCATCACGCTTTTTTGTCATGGCTCGGGCAACTTCTCTCGCACAAAGAAAAGCCCCCTTCAAATTCACATCCATTACAGCTGACCAGTCCTGCTCCGTCATGCGAGCAAGCGCCTTGTCAATGGTCACGCCGGCATTGCACACCAGTAAATCAATGTCTCCAGCCGCTGCGAAATAATCCTGAACGGAATCGACCGAGGTAACATCGAGCCGGTCTTTACCAGGGGCAAGGACCTCGATGTCAGCAGTGCGCAAGTCCTCGACAATCGCCTTGCCCAAGCCACCCGCGGCACCCGTGACGACAGCCTTCATTACACCAGCATGAGAGCTGGATGCTCGATGAGCTTCTTGACCTCGTTAAGGAACTGGGCACCCACAGCACCGTCGACTACTCGGTGATCACAACTCAAGCCGATGTTCATGCGCATACCGGGAACGATCTGACCATCCTTGACGACGGGTTTTTCAACAATGGCCCCCACACTGAGGATGGCGGCTTGTGGCGGGTTGATGATGGCGTCAAAGCTCTCAATACCCCATGCACCGAGGTTGGATACGGTGACCGTACCACCATCAAACTCGTTGGGTAGTAGTTTTTTGTCACGGGCACGAACGGCTAAATCCTTCACCTCCTGGGAAATCTGAAGCATCGACTTGCTCGCCGCGTCTTTGATCACAGGAGTGACCAGACCATCATCGACAGCAACAGCAATGGAAACGCCAACCTTGGCATACTGAACAATGCTTTCCCCGTTGAATGAGGCATTCACCTGCGGAACTGCCTGAGCGGCATTGATCACCGCTTTAAGCACAAAATCGTTGATGCTATACTTGTTGCCATGGGTTTGCTCCGCCTGTGCATTGACTTGTTTGCGCAAAGTCATCAGCGGGCTGGTGTCACACTCAACATGCAAATAGAAGTGGGGTATCGTCGTTTTGGAGGTGAGCAGACGGTCCGCAATGATGCGGCGCATGGAACTCAGCTCTATGGTTTGATCCTCGGCCGCAACCACAGGGTTGATGGCAACCGCAGGTGCAGGTACTGACTGCACCACCTGGGCTTTGGCAGAGGCAGCAAGTGCCGTGGCAGCACTCGCCAGACGTGAAGGCGCACCGGTGGCGGCTTCAACATCAGCCTTGACGATTCTTCCGCCGGGACCGCTTCCCTGGATGCTGGCAATATCAAGCCCCTTGGAATCAGCAATTTTTCGAGCCAGTGGAGAGGCCTTGATACGGTCACCCTCTGCATTTTGAGAAGCCGGAGGCGCTGGCGTAGAGTCAGCTGCTTGAGCGACGGGCTCACCAGCATCGGCTGAATCATCCGCAGGCTCTGGTGACGGAGCGCTTTGTCCAGCTGAGCTTGCCCCTGGCTCAGGTGCATCCTCGCCATCTTCCAGCAATACTCCCAGAGTAGCACCAACCGCAGCTTTGTCCCCCTCTTGAACGAGGATCTCATGAAGCACGCCCTCATCAAATGCCTCCATCTCCATCGTTGCCTTGTCTGTCTCCACCTCGGCAATGACATCACCTATTTCGATAGTGTCCCCGACCTGTTTGTTCCACTTCACGAGGGTTCCTTCCGTCAAGGTGTCGGAAAGCTGGGGCAGTTCAATATTGGTTGGCATGCGATAAATGAGTTAACGGGACTTCGCGCACAGGACTTTTCTTAGAAACAGGGCTTGGGCGCAAGCTGATTATAGCAAAATCCGCGACTGTTTGGGTAAGCCGTTCAAGAGATCAACAGGCAGCAGAGACCCTCTCAGAAAAACAAAAGGCCGTGACCTTGTGGTCACAGCCCTGAAATAATGATCGCTTGCTTCGCTTAGTCGCTTGTTGCCAGATCTTTCATCGTTGGGATCAAGCCGATGTTAGGCTCTCCTGATGATCCTTGGGCGGACGCTCGGGCCAAGGTTTTCGGGTTAACGATGTCATAGCGTTTGCTCACGCGTTTTGTCGTAGTGACGGGAACAGGGTCAACAGATCCTTGAACTTGGGTGAATGTGGTAACCTCTTTTTCCGCTGAGATGGTTCCCCCGCGGAGCAGGGTACTACAGCATGAGGAGAGAGCGATGCAGCATATCGCAAGCGTAATGAGATGTAGGGTGGTTTTCATGATTGGCATTAATTTATAAAAATATATTGCCAATATCAATGAAATTCTAAAAATAATTTACTCTCCTCAAGCCAGCGCCAAGACCTGCTCAATGATACGGCGTGGGTTGGGCAACTGCTCATCCTCGATGTGAGGCGAATAAATCGCAGGGGCATCAAGCGCACAAACACGCTTTACGGGGGCATCCAGATAATCAAAGGCGTGTTCTTGGATCAGCGTTGCAACCGTGGCACTGACGCCTGAAAACGGCTTACTCTCATCAACCAATACAACACGATTTGTCTTCATCACAGTATCGAGTATCGCCTGCTGATCGAGAGGGCGGATGGATCGAAGATCGAGAACCTCACAGCTGATCCCATGCTCAGACTGAAGGGTTTCAGCTGCCTCCAAAGCACGGATGACACTACGGCCATGAGCAATAACAGATACGTCAGAGCCTTCGCGTTTGATGTCCGCCTTGCCCAAGGGAACGAGGTGATCACCGTCTTCGGGATCCGGCACAGGACCGGAGGTGCCGTAGAGCAAAGTGTTTTCCATGATGTAAACCGGATCATTATCACGAATCGCGGTCTTCATCAGGCCCTTGGCGTCGGACGGAGTTGCGGGAGCACAGACCTTGAGGCCTGGGAAAGCTGCGAACAGACCCTCAGGGCAATGTGAGTGTGTCGCGCCAACAGCTGTTCCGCCGTTGGCTGGACCTCGCATGACGATGGGCACGTTGCACAAACCACCGGACATGTAGCGCACACACGCAGCGTTGTTAACCAGCTGGTCGAATGCCACCGAGTGGAAACTCCAGAACATCAGCTCCATGACCGGGCGAATACCCAGCATTGATGCTCCGATGCCCATGCCAATAAATCCAGCTTCGGAAATAGGAGTGTCGACAATGCGCTTACTTCCCCACTTATCCCAGAGGCCCTCAGTAACCTTGTAGGCACCATTGTATTGGGCGACTTCCTCACCCATGATAACGACTTTCTCATCACGGGATAATTCTTCATCAAGGGCTTCGCGGATTGCGTGACGGTAGAGTATCTCTCTCATAAAAAAATGTGTTGGAGCTAAGGTGGCAGACTTCGAAATCAGTCGTTGAAAAAATGGCGGCCGGTGTTGCTCGCTTCGGTGTTATTATCCGTTTCCCAATAGACATCCTCAAATATCGACTCCACAGTTGGAGGGGGTGATTGCTCGGCAAATGCAGCTGAGGCATCGGCTTCCGCCTTGGCCTCCTTGTCAATGGCATCTGCATCATCATCGGTGAAGACGGCCTCCTCGATCAGACGGCGGCGCCACAGACGGATTGGGTCGTGATAGGTCTTGTATTTTTCGATCTCTTCCGGAGTCCGGTATTTCTTGGCATTGGCGTCTGCTACCGAGTGGCCGTAGTAACGATAGGTTGCGATCTCAAGCACGGTAGGCTTGGATTCGTTGCGCGCTCTCTCCATCGCGATGTGGGTCTTCGCACGCACCTCGTAGATGTCCTCGCCATTGACCAGATCCCAGTCCATGTCATAGGCCTCGGCACGCTGCGCCAGGCAGTTTTTGTAGGCACTTGAGCGGCTCTGGCTGGTACCCATGGAATAACCATTGTTCTCAATGATGTAGATGACAGGCAGTTCAAACAAAGCTGCGATGTTGAGCGACTCGTGGAAAACACCCTGATTGATAGCACCATCACCCAGATAACAAAGACAGCATCCTGCCAATTCCTGGTATTTCACACCGTATGCAAGACCCAGACCAAGCGGGGTCTGGCCGGCAACAATACCGTGTCCACCCCAGAAATTTTTACTAGGGTCAAACAAGTGCATTGACCCACCCTTACCTTTGGCAGCTCCGGTCGCCTTGCCGTAGAGCTCAGCCATGCAGGAATTCATGTCCATTCCCACAGATAAGGCATGCCCGTGACAACGGTAGGCGGTAATGACGTGATCATTCTCTTGGCAAAGCCCAATCGTGCCGGTAGCCACGGATTCCTGGCCGATATAGAGG
>JBDQHQ010000192.1:0-4218 GCA_040264795.1 Akkermansiaceae bacterium
TGTCTATATTTTGTTCATGATCTGCATAGGAGTGCTGATATTCTTTCTCCTCGGGCTTCCTTACAGAAAAGCTAAGCAAAAATAGGTCGTGCGTTTTGGCTCATTTTAGCGTTAGTTCCCTGTATCTCTCCACAAAAACAAACTCATTAGTAATTTCATGCCCAACCATTCAAAAGGCACCCCTCAAAAAAGAAAGCGCGTTAACGTGCGCCGTCCGGATGTGATGGCTCTTGTTCAGACCCAAGTAGAACAACACTACAGATCTTCGATTGTTGAGAAAATAAGATCTCACGGTGGTGAAATCACGGTGGGCAACACCACAGTGCGCCTGGCAAAGCAATTCGGGTTCTGCTACGGGGTAGAGCGCGCGATCGATCTGGCCTACGCAACACGCAAGGTCTTTCCTGACCAGCGCATCTTTTTGATTGGGGAAATCATTCACAACCCTGAAGTCAACAAACAGCTCAGTGACATGGGCATTGTCTCTTTGCCTTGGAAGGAAATGACCAAGGAATACGATAGTCTCACTGATGAGGACGTCGTGATTGTCCCAGCATTTGGAGCACCCACAAGCTTCATGGAACGGCTGGCAGAGATTGGCTGTCATGTTGTTGACACAACCTGCGGAGACGTAATGAAAGTCTGGCGCCGAGTCCGCGACTACGCAAAAAATGAAGTAACCTCGATCATCCATGGCAAGGCCGGCCACGAGGAAACCCGGGCCACGGCATCACGTGCTTTGGGCAAAGATAAGAACGGACACTATCTGATCATTCTCACCTTGGGTGATGCTGACTATGTCTGTGATTATATTCGTGGAAAAAGCAACAAGGCCGAATTCATGGCTAAATTCGACCGCGCTCACTCTGAAGGGTTTGATCCGGACAAGCACCTCGCACGTGTTGGGGTAGCAAACCAAACCACGATGCTGCAAAGCGAAACCGAGGCTCTACAAGACAAGATCAAGCAGGCGGTATTAGATCGCGACGGGGACACAGAAAACTACCATGTATTTGACACCATCTGCGGCGCCACCCAGGAGCGGCAAAACGCGCTCTTCAGCATGCTGGAGAAAATTGATCAGAAACCCATGGACGTTTTGCTCGTGGTCGGCGGCTACAACAGCTCAAATACAACTCACCTCGCAGAAATCGGTGAAAAAAACCTGCCTACCTTTTTTATCCGAAATGCAAAATGCATCAAGTCTCTCGAGACCGTAGTTCACTACGATATTGATAATAGTGAAGAGGTTGAGAGCAGTTACCAAGATCTGTTGGCCAACGACAAGCCAGTGGTCATTGGCGTAACAGCCGGAGCCTCATGCCCAAACAACCTGATCGAATCCACGATCATCAGAATCATGGAATTGAGAGGTATCGATAAAGCCAGTCTCGATGCCATCAGTTAGATGAGCTTGCATCGCGAGCCTTTCTGATGAGCTCAATATGTTCGCTGACACGCTGCGCTTCATCTGTGCGGCCAAGATTTTCAAGCGTTCTCAGGACACCTTGCAAAGATTCCATGTTATGAGGATATCGTTCCAATCCCTGGACATAGGCCTCATAAGCATCGGCATGGCGGCCAACGCTGTAGTAGTAGTCACCAACGCGGTTTTCCATGGCGGAAAGGACAAGTGGCGGCATCATCAATGATGGAGTGCCCTGCTTATCCCTTGCAGACATAAAATGGTTTAATGCAGTTGCACTCGGCGACGAGGTCCCATCTTGTGCAATCAAGCCAGCGAGCTCTGTATTGTATACGGCCAAGCTGCTGCCAGCGTTGAAATAGTGAGTGAAATCCGGAGACCTCATCGCTCCATCAACCACTTCGGCGAGCCTTCTGATCAGTGCCCGAAGACCGGTGTTTCTGATTTGTCCGGCTTCTTGAAATGATCCCTCTGAGATTGCTTTTCTGCTCCCTATATAAGCAGCCAGAGCTTCGATATAAACACCGGCAAGAGTAGGGAATTCCTGATGACTCACAAAAGCTTGCAACTCATCCTTACCGGGCAGCGTCTCCAGGGCCTTGTCGAGATTTTGCACACTGTCGCGAGTGATGTAGAGTCTGGCTGGCAAATGATAAGCACGCCATAAGATCATCTGGTTGCCTTCAGATTGCGGTCGAAGCGGATCCGGTTTCAGTTCTCTTAAGCCCATCGCCACTTTCATTGCCTCAGCAAAATCACCCATCTGAAACAGCGCGTTGGCCAGATAGCACTTCGACTTCACATAACCTTCACAGTCAGCCAATGGAATGTTTTGCGCTTTCATCCATTGCTCGTAAATTTTGGCAGCACGCCGGAAGGCACGCTGAGCTAAAAAATAGTTTCCACTGCGCCACTCATAATGACCTAATGCATGCTGCCAGGTCGGAACCTCAGGATATTTCTTGGTAAGAAAGCGGGCATAAGGGAGAATGTCTGTTTTGATGTTTAAAGCACTATTGGGAGCTTCTGCGTTAAGCATCAACCAGAACCCCATAATCATGGCGTTCTCCGGATGGTCTTCCAACATACCTCTGGTTTCCTCCACTACATCCAATCTCTTTTGCGAAGGCTCGTCAGCTACATTATATTCACCCCTATCGAGAAACAGCCCGATGACTTTCGCTTGCAGGCAACTAGGATCTTCCCGGGCCAGTTGCAAAAACGATCTCGTAGCAGTCTCCGGTTTTTGAGCTACCAGTGCTGCAACAGCTCTGACAAAGCGCTTCTCTGAATCCACATATGCTCCCTGCCCCCCCTGCTTAACGATGACATCGTCCGCATCAGACAGTTCCAGCATTCTGGCAACTGCAGCCTCTCGACAAGCTGAATATTCATTGAAGGGCTGAATCCATGACAAGGCGACACCGGCATAGGCCATCAAGCAATCAGGCTCTTTGGTGAGAGCCGCACAAAAATGTCGATAGGCCTCAAATTGCCACTGAGCATGCACGAGTGCAAAACCTTGCCTGACGTGATCACGGGCTTCGGGGGTTTTTGCACTGATCTGGCATTGCACCCCCTCGATACTATGCGTGATTTTTGGCTGTGGCAACTTCGTCACCCTGGGATGCACTACAGAGGCCAGATCAAATGACCCTTGTTTAAAAGCTGGTCCCTTCGGCACTTCACCTCCGGCAACTTCACAAAAACCATTGCAAATCAGCACGAGTGAAAAAAGTGCTGTAAGCACCAATATACGGATGCAGTGCATGCGGAGACTATTCACGAGAATCAGCTAGGCTACCAGTGGAAAAACAGCAAGCCCGCCCGGCAATGCTTCAAGAGAGCATATTTTGACCTCGTGGTTAAATCGCGCATTGAAAGATTACTCAAACCTGCTTCATTTCCCTGCAGACATGTCTAATAGTTTTGGTCAGATATTTCGTATTTCCACATGGGGAGAGTCTCATGGGGGTGGTGTGGGCGTTGTCATCGATGGCTGTCCCCCGTGTATTCCTATTTGCGAAGAAGACATTCAGTCTGAGTTGGACCGCCGTCGTCCGGGACAGAGTGAAATTGTCACTCCGCGCGACGAGAGCGACACTTGTGAAATTCTTTCCGGCGTTTTCGAGGGACAAACACTGGGAACACCGATTGCCATACTGGTCAGAAATAAAGACCAAAGACCCTCATCTTATAACGAGATGAAGGACAAATACCGCCCCTCTCATGCCGACTTCACCTATGATGCCAAATACGGCACGCGAGCATGGCATGGTGGTGGCAGGGCCTCAGCGAGGGAAACCATCGGCCGGGTAGCAGCCGCCGCCGTAGCCAAAAAAATACTGACGAGCCTCTACCCTGAAATTGAGATTCTCGCTTGGGTTGACTCCATTAAAGACATGAAGGCTGATGTCGATCCGGCAACAGTCACCACCGAAACCATTGAATCAAATATTGTCAGGACAGGTGACCCAAATGCGGTTGATCCCATGACCGCTCTCATCAAGGAAACAAGATCCGCAGGAAATTCGGTGGGTGGAGTGGTCGAGTGCGTGGTCCGAAATGCACCTGCCGGACTGGGCAATCCTGTATTCGGAAAACTTGAGGCCTCACTCGCTGGAGCGATGCTAAGCATCCCTGCAACCAAGGGCTTTGAAATAGGCTCTGGTTTTCAGGGCACCAAACTAACCGGTGCTGAACACAATGATTCATTCTACATGGAGGGCGAAAAAGTACGGACCACCACCAATCACTCCGGCGGAGTTCAAGGTGGAATCAGTAATGGGGAA
>JBDQHQ010000193.1:0-4214 GCA_040264795.1 Akkermansiaceae bacterium
AACTCTGACAAGGGTATTACCAACCTGCATGTGCCCAGTGATGTCATCGTGGATGCCTCCATGCCGGCCATGATCCGCACCTCCGGGCAAATGTGGAATGCTGCCGGGGAAACACAAGACACCAAGGCTGTCATTCCGGATTCATCCTACGCAGGTATTTATCAGGCTACGATCGACTTCTGCAAAAAGAATGGAGCTTTTGACCCCACCACCATGGGCACAGTACCCAATGTTGGCCTGATGGCTCAAAAAGCCGAGGAATACGGCTCGCACGATAAGACCTTTGAAATTCCTGCCGCTGGCACGGTGCGCATCATAGACGCTGAGGGCAATATCCTGATCGAACACGAGGTGGAAGAGGGTGACATCTGGCGCGCCTGTCAGACCAAGGACGCACCAGTACAGGACTGGGTAAAACTGGCCGTATCCCGTGCACGCGCAACTGGCTCACCTGCTGTTTTCTGGCTTGATGAAACTCGCGCTCATGATGCTGAAATTATGGCCAAGGTGAATCAATACCTCGCCGATCACGACACCGATGGGCTTGAAATCCACATCATGTCACCGGTGGCAGCTACCGAATTCACTCTCGAGCGCTGCAAAGCCGGGCAGGATACCATTTCTGTCACCGGCAACGTTCTGCGTGACTACCTGACCGATCTTTTCCCCATCCTCGAGCTTGGCACTTCTGCTAAAATGCTGTCCATCGTGCCCTTGATGAACGGTGGTGGTCTCTTTGAAACCGGAGCCGGTGGCTCTGCACCCAAACACGTTGATCAATTTACCTCTGAGAACTACCTGCGCTGGGACTCACTGGGTGAATTTCTCGCCCTTGCCGTTTCCCTCGAGCACCTTTCAACCAAATTTGGCAACGCCAAGGCGCAGATACTGGCTGATGCACTTGACGCTGCTACCGGGCAGTTCCTTCTCAATGACAAGTCACCCACTCGTAAGCTCGGAGGCATTGATAACCGGGGCTCCCATTTCTACCTGGCGCTCTACTGGGCTGAGGCCTTGGCAGGCCAGACAAGCGATGCGGAACTTGCCTCGAGCTTTGCCCCTGTCGCCTCTGCTCTGAGAGAAAATGAAGACAAGATTGTCGAGGAACTCATCGCAGTGCAGGGCTCAAGTGTTGATACGGGTGGTTATTACAAAATGAATGACACACTCACCGGGCAAGCCATGCGACCCAGTCAGACACTCAATGACATTCTGGCCGGCATCTGAGTCTTGTGATGTTCGGCACCAATAGTCATGACTCAGTAAATTGGCAAAACCAACGAGCTCGCGGGGTCAAAAGCAAGCCACCTCTGCTAGCCTCCCCCTCTCTCTCTAATGACGATTGAGGCCTAGGGCTCAGGGCAGCTCTGCGGGTCTCATGTCGCTTTTTTCCTGCCTCCCATCCCCCCTGTCATTGACAATTCCTCTCCTTTCTGCCCACCTTTCTCCCGCTCACTCCAGAGCCTCCCCACACTTTTTTCATCTACTAAACACAACTCCTTAAAAGACCATGTATGACCTCATTGTAATTGGCGGTGGACCCGCAGGATATGTCGGAGCAATACGCGCTGCACAACTCGGAAAAAACGTTGCCGTTGTTGAGGTCGATCGCGCTGGAGGAACTTGTCTGAACTGGGGTTGTATCCCTACCAAGGCGCTGCTCAAGAATGCGGAGCTGTATCAAACGCTGACCAAAAAGGCTGACACCTTTGGTATCTCTTTTGACAATCTTTCTTATGACTGGTCCAAGGTTGTAGGTCGCTCACGCCAGGTTTCAGACCGGCTTGCAGGTGGTATTGAGTTCCTCTTCAAGAAAAACAAAATTGACTACGTCCGTGGTTATGGATCGATCACAGACAGTAATCATGTAGAAGTCACCGCTGAGGATGGCTCCAAGCAGACACTGGAAGCTGCCAACATCCTGGTCACCACCGGGTGCAAAAGTCGCGAGCTTCCCCCCCTGCCCTTCAACGGCACATCTGTAATCAGTTCCAAAGAAGCCATGGTGCTTGAAAAACAACCGGAGAGCATGGTCATTATCGGAGCCGGGGCGATCGGAGTTGAGTTTGCCTACGTCTACAATGCATACGGCACGAAAGTGACCATGATTGAAATGCAGCCTAATCTGCTCCCTGTGGAAGATGAGGAAGTCGGCCAGGAGCTCCAGAAGTCATTTACCAAACAAGGAGTCCGCAGCCTCACCGACACCAAGTGCGTCAACTTCCAGGACAATGGTGACTCGGTATCGATCGATGTTGAGGGCCCCAAAGGAAACGAGACCATTACTGCTGATGTTTGCCTTGTTGCCATCGGGGTTGCTCCTGTGCTTCCCGGAGGCACTCAACCCGAGCTGGATGATCGTGGCTTTATCAAGGTGGATGATCGTTACCAGACATCAATCCAAAACGTCTACGCCTGTGGCGACATATCAGGACCACCTTGGCTCGCCCACACTGCCAGCTTTGAAGCGGTGCAATGCGTTGAGGGGCTCTTTGTAGAAGGCCACACACCACGCCAGGTCGGCAATTTCCCGGGTTGCACCTACTGCCACCCACAAGTTGCATCAGTGGGTAAGACCGAGCGCGCACTCAAGGAAGAGGGTATTGATTACAAAGTCGGCAAATTCCCCTATGCCGCCATCGGCAAGGCCCAGGCTGCGGCTGACGCAGAGGGCTTTGTCAAACTTCTGTTTGGCAAGGAGCATGGTGAGTTACTCGGAGCACACATCATTGGTGATAATGCGACTGAGCTCATTGCCGAGATGGGTCTGGCACTGGAAATGGAGCTCACCACAGATGAGATCCACTCCACGATTCATGCTCACCCGACTCTGGCTGAGGCGATTCACGAAGCCACCCTCGACGCGGACGGCCACGCCATCCACTTCTAGGATCAAATATTGGGGGCCTGCCCCCAACTACCCCTCCAACCCGTCCGGCCATGAATTACCCGCTGAAGCTCAGCTTTAAAATCGTGGCCATCGCACCGCAGATCTATGTGACCGATGCGTAGAGCTCACCCCTCAGGAGGAACTCAATCTGATCTATTCTTTCCTCATGCTGCTACTTCTCGAGAGGGATCGCGGTTAAAACATTCCATTTCAATTTTCATTCAACATGTCTGATCAACGCAAACCATTTCCCTTTGCTGACTTCGAGCCCAAGTGGCAGCAGTATTGGGATGAGCAAAACACTTTTCACACGCCAAATCCGGGCGAGGAAAACTTTGACGCGTCCAAGCCAAAGTACTTCATCCTCGACATGTTCCCCTACCCCTCCGGCGCCGGTCTTCACGTAGGTCATCCAGAGGGCTACACCGCCACGGACATCATCGGCCGTTACAAGAAGATGAACAATTTCAACGTCCTGCACCCCATGGGCTGGGACGCTTTCGGACTTCCCGCCGAGCAGTATGCCATCAAAACAGGCCAACACCCGCGCATCACCACGGAGCAAAACGTTGACAACTTCCGCCGCCAACTCAAGGCCCTTGGGTTCGGCTATGACTGGCAGCGTGAGGTCAATACCACCGATCCCGGCTACGTGCGCTGGACCCAGTGGATCTTCCTGCAACTCTACAACTCTTACTTTAACGAAGAGACTCAAAAAGCCGCCCCTGTTTCCGAGCTTGAAGCCAAAGGCTGGACTCGCGAGCAAATTGACGATGTCCGCCTCGCCTTTGTTCACGAAGCCCCTGTAAACTGGTCACCTTCCATGGGCACGGTTCTCGCCAACGAGGAAATCGAGGAATGGAAAGCCAAGGGTGAAACTGTTGAGCGCCGGCCACTCCGCCAATGGATGCTACGCATCACCAAATACGCGGATCGTCTCATTAATGAACTCGATCCGCTCGATTGGCCGGAGTCCATCAAGCTGCTGCAGAAAAACTGGATCGGCAAGTCCACGGGGGCCGAGGTTCACTTCGACATCCAAGGGCATGAGGTAACCGTATTCACCACCCGCCCTGACACCCTCTTTGGAGCCACCTACATGGTATTAGCCCCTGAGCATCCACTGGTGGCTGACATCACCACTGCCGAGCAGAAGGAATCCGTCGATGCCTACATCGCCGCATGTGCTTCCAAGTCGGATCTTGAGCGTGGTGATCTCAACAAAGACAAATCTGGTGTCCCCACCGGAGCCACCGCAACTAATCCCGTAAACGGAGAGCAGATACCGGTCTGGATCGCGGACTACGTAATGATGGGATACGGC
>JBDQHQ010000194.1:0-4194 GCA_040264795.1 Akkermansiaceae bacterium
CACGCGTGCCCTTTGCCGGAAAGCTCATTACGCCGAATTCACTTTACGAGAAGAACCCTTACATAGAGTCGATATGTAAACTTATGGGAGTTCCTGTTGCCTATGCGGAGGATCTTGATGTCTTGGCGCTAGCATCCATCAATCCCTATTTTATGGAGGCCTTGTCAGTGGCTATTTCAGATTACACCATGCAGCTTTTGGGAACTCAACCTATCATCAGTATGATCAGGCTTGATTACGCGAGTTGGGTAGCCATGTATTCGAAGCATTTCAGGGAGGAGGTAGATTATGATCGAATTTGACGGCATTCGTTTTAACTCGCTCATTAGCAAACGCATTATGAAAGTGCTCGTTGATCATGACGAGTCGCTACGTGATATTGATCACGGTCAACTTGGGGCAAAGGTTACCAAAATCGAATTCATGGCGGCGGTGGCAAAAGTCAATAATATGCCCTTCTTCCCCAAAGTGGCTGAATTCTGTGAAAGTGATTATTTAGATAAATGTGATCCGTCTGTGCTCACTCGAGGTGGCTTTTCTCCTCTCTGTGTTGATGGTAATAAAATCATTGTTGCGATTGCCAATCCATGGAGCTCAGCGGCAGATGAATACGTGTCGATGCGTTTTCCTGACTTGGAGATCGTCAAGATCGTGACGCTTACTTCCGAGATTAGTCGGTCCATTGAGGCGGTTGCCAGTAATACAGGGCCAAGCCGTGACGAGCTGGAAGCGATCCGGGTGGATGAGGCCGACGAGAAGATCAAGGATTTTGACATCACCAAGGAGTATGAAGAGCCCATGGCGCAGCTTCTTGCTACGATCATGGCTAGTGCGGTCAAACAAAGAGCCTCTGATATTCACTTCAAGGTAGAGAAAGAGGTTTTCTATTACGCTTACCGGGTGGATGGTGATATCGGCAAAAAGTCAGAATTACCGATGAAGATCAAAGATCGGTTGGATGCCTATCTTCTCAACCTTATGAAACTACCGGCGGAGATTCGTAATACGACACCCGGTATTTCAGGTCGATTTACGATTTCCTATTACAGACGGCCCATCGATATTCGCTATGAGCGCCATCGTACTTATCGAGGTTACCATATTACACTTCGGCTTTTGGACAAAGGTCATTTGGACGTAACCCTGGGTAAAGGGTCACTCGCTTTTGATGAGTCTACCTTGTTGGCAATTGATAAAGTGATGAAAATCCCAGCAGGGATCATTGTCATGAGTGGTCCTACAGGGTCAGGAAAATCAACTACACTCAACGCCATTCTACGTGAGTTGAACACACCTGATGTCAACATTCTGACCTTGGAAAACCCGGTAGAGGATGAAATACCCGGAGTGACGCACTGTGACCTGCGTAACCCGTCCGAGTTTAAGCCAATGATTGCGAGTTTTATGCGGAGTGATCCGGATATTATCCTCATGGGTGAGGTGCGTGATATTGAATCTGCAGAGCTTGCCATTGAAGCAGCAGTGACTGGTCACAAGGTGTTGACGACGATCCACACACCTCGTGCTTCGCAAATCATCGAACGATTTGAGCAGCTTGGTATCGAGCGCTGGAAGATTGCTCAAACTCTCAAGGCTGCTTGTGCACAACGCTTGCTCAAAATATTGTGCCCATACTGCAAGGAGGAACAACATGGTGTTTCAGAGAAGGACCGTATGATTTATGGGCTGGATGAGAGTTGGGGGAATCAACTCGTATACAACCATCAAACTGATGGCTGTCAGGAATGCCATGGCTCTGGCTATGCAGGGCGTACTGCAATTTTGGAGATTATTCCTATTACCCCCAAGGTTTCGGATATGTTGTCTAAAGGTGAAATCA
The DNA here is from genome assembly GCA_040264795.1 of Akkermansiaceae bacterium. Taxonomy (GTDB): domain Bacteria; phylum Verrucomicrobiota; class Verrucomicrobiia; order Verrucomicrobiales; family Akkermansiaceae; genus Oceaniferula. The sequence continues at coordinate 1,841 of JBDQHQ010000194.1, forward strand.
CCCCCTATGAATTGGAGCTGCAAATTCAGGAAGAAGGGGTTTTGCCTAATTTGAGAATTAGTGGATTGAAGTTGCTGCGAGAGGGCAAGACCGATCTGGCTGCGATCAGTAAAATGATCGATATGAGTACAGATGACTAGAGATTATATATCATGAGTGAATCAACGCTGGAGGGAAGGAGTGTCGATGTTAGTAATGATAAAGCTAACAAGCAAAAGGCTAGTTCCAGCCTCTTTTCAAAGCGTAATAAGCCTTTCAAAAGGAAAGAACTCGTGCAGATGTTTCGTTCCTTGGCGTCAATGTTGCGAGCTCAGATTAGCACGGGTGATGCGGTCAAATACTACGCGCACGGACACCCTAATAAAGACATGGTAAATGCACTCAATCAGATTTACTCTGATGTCAATAAAGGGGTTCCCATTCACTCGGCATTTAAAAGGTCTGAGAAATTTGATGATATGACCATTGGCCTGATCCAGGCAGGTGGTGACACGGGTCAGCTTGATACAGCATTCGCAGAGCTCGGGAAACGTATTAGAAGTGAGATGCATTTCCGTAAAAAAATCCGCAAGCTGATCATGTTACCCTGTATTGTAATACCCATACTGATAGGTGCCTTTATTGCATCACAGGTTAAGATTGTTCCCCAAGTAGAGACAATGATGGCTGGAATGGAAGCCAAGGGTTTCGTCAAACTTTCCTTTCAGGTGAGCCACGTAATACAAAAAATTTGGCCCTTGGTTGTGCTGATGTTGATTGCTGCAGCGATCACGGTTTGGAAGTCAAATGCTGTGAGGAATATGATCATCAATCTTGCCATGGCAAAATTCCGCGTTGTCAGGTCTATGATTATGAGTCTCAGGCAGATGACACTGTTATCAACGATTCGTCTGTTATATTCCAATGGCATCAACCTCGCCAAATCACTACGCGTGGGGGCTAATAGTGTGAAAACAACTCCATTTTACGATGAACTTAACAAGGCTGCCGAGGCTTACGAGAAGTCCGGTTTGCCTCTGTCCTCTGCATTTGCCAAGTATACTTCAGTTGATCCTCAAGTGGTTCACATGCTCGCCATTGGAGAGAGGTCGGCATCACTTGATACACAGTTGCAAATGCTCTCAGACATGTTTGAGGAGGATGCGGAGCAACTGATGGATGACTTCAGCCAATTTATCAGTCTTGTTGTGATGATTATCGCAGTGATTCTCATTGCCGCGGTGTTTATCGGAACCTTTATGCCCATCTTTATGATGGGGCCTCAAATGATGAAAGACGCAATGTAAGCTTTGTATAATCATTAACCATGCAACTCACCAAGTTAGATCGTTGGCTCAAAGAGCGTTTTATTTATGAGACGCATGTTTTCACGCTCAGGCTGCCAGAAGGTAAGCTGCCATCCGGTGTGAGCGTTGAGGAACTGGAGCAAAACAAAGGGGGCGATTACCGACATTGTATCAAGATCAAAGATAATGAGATCGCGCAGCAAGTGATCAAGTTGCTCAAAGAGGGCCATATCATGCATGCTGTCCACGTGGTAGAGGGAGAAAACTGGTATAACAATCGCATTGCTCCGGAGGGCAAAAGCTTCACCTACATGTGGATATCCAGAGTTTTCATGCTGTTTCTGGCCTGTTTGGGTGCATATGGCGTTTTTAAACTGACCCAAAACGAAGAATTGGTCAGCACAATCAAGGATACAATAGAGGAGCTGAAGTCAGGCTTGTAAGCCCGTTGGGGTCATCTAGCTGACCCGCTCTGTCTAGGAATAGTTTGGTTTTTTTTATTTTCAATAAAAGCTTACCTGATAAACTGTTCTATAAAGTTTAAATCAATGATCTTCAAGCCACAGAAGCGGTTCGGAATTCCCGGTTTCAGATCCGGGTTTTCCATTCTCGAGGTCACGATAGTAATCGTGGTGTTGTTGACCTTGATCGGGGTGTCTGTTCTTGCCTTGGGTGGCTACAAGGAGTGGAAACTGGGCACGGAAGCCTCGCGTGTTTTGAGAATGGTTTATAACGCGCAGCGGACATACTTGGCTGAGCATCCGACAGAGAGTGTCAGCTCGCTCACTGCGGAGAAAATCATTCCTTATTTATCTGATAACTCCACTGCTCTACCCACAGCACAGGCAATGGATGATAGTGTGCTCACTGTGGATGTAACGGTGAGCCCGCCTATTTTAGTAGGTGGAGACGGCAACAACTACGACCCGTCCGGAGATGTAGATGATGGCCTATGGGATGTTGGTGGTTAATGAGGACTAAAAGACCGGAGATGAAATCAATATTTTATAGTTGGATGATTTTGATGGCACTATCCTTGCAGTGTTATTGCGTTGATGAGGTCGCTTC
>JBDQHQ010000195.1:0-4182 GCA_040264795.1 Akkermansiaceae bacterium
GAAATGCTCAAAAAGCTATCTGGCAAGACGCATCAGGTTTGTACTGGCGTGTGCATTGCTCATGGGCGAGAAATCGACACTTTTCACGTAATTACCGAAGTCGTATTCAAAGAGCTGACGGATGAGTTGATTACCGATTATATGTCCAAGGTTGATGTGATGGATAAAGCCGGCTCGTATGCCGTTCAGGAACACGGCGAGATGATCATCACAGAGGTGAGGGGGGATTATGACAATGTGGTCGGTCTGCCTGTGCAGCAGCTACTCGAAAGGCTCGCAAGACTAACATGATGATCATGGATGGGCCGGTAGATTTTGGCCGGAATCAACTGATGTGATAGACGCCGCCACCGTGCTCAGCCGGTATGTCATGGTCTATTTCTTTGATTTCGTAGGATGGTTCTTCATCTAACAAATCTCGTATCCCCTCGGATACAACCAGCCCGTTTGTTTTTGCAAAGCGATTGATTTTAGAGCACTGATTAACGGTTGATCCAAAGATGTCACGAATGCCCTCTTTCGAGGCAGTCATCACTGAGCCATACACAGAACTTATTCTGTAATTAATCCTCTGTGCTGTTTTTTGGTTCAGCTGGCTGTTGAGTTTTTCGTTAGATGAGATGATCTCCAAACAACAATCAATGGCTTTACGGCAATCTTCTATCGAAGGCGGAGATGAGCTCCTAAAGTAATACAGGATTGCATCACCCATGCTCTTTACAATCACACCACCTTTGGCGGTAATAATTTCACCAATAACATTGTGGAATGTGCTGTAGAACTCTGCCGATTCTGACTCAGACAACTTGGCTGCGATGTTCGTCGAGTTTTCAATATCAATGAGGCAGACAAAGAGGTATTCGCTTTTCTCTTTGAATTTTAACAGTGATTCCTCCTGGCGTTTGATGATGTCCATGTCTGCCTTGATAGCGAGCGATCTTGCAACTTTCTCTTTTCTCAGCCGTGCTGTGGTCTCGAAAGCTCGCGTGGCGTAAAAACCAAGGCCGGAGAGGCCAATGCCCACAACGAGAATTGCGAGATTGAGGGTGTCACTTTTTTCTCCGAAAAACAGGGGCAGGAAGTTCGCTGCCGGTTCACCCTCAACTGTCACAACCCAGTTTTGACCATAGTGCTGCATTTCAAATGAATTGGAAAACCTGCGGCTCAGTGATTCGGCATCGCCCTTTTTCATCGAATCAAAAAGCAAGTTTTGCTCAGAGAGCTCTTGATCAATCTCTTGATCATAGATTCTGATGTGCATGTTTTGTAGAAAGGCAGGGTCTATAACGGCACGTGAAAAATCATCCATCCTGATGACCCCATCAATAATGCCGTCGTATTCTTTGGGCACGTGGTGCTTGTCGATCCTTTCATTGGTGAAAAAAGGAACCATCATTAGCAATCCGCTTTGTTTGTCCTTCTCACCCTCCTGAACCAGAGTGATTTTTCTGGTGATGGATGTTGATTCCGTATCACGTGCACTGTTGATGGCATTTCTTCTGATCTGCTCGGAGAAAATATCATAGCCCACTGCCTTTGCATTTTTCTCATCCATGGGAGAGAGAAAGATCACAGGAAAGTATTCATCACGTATACCCTCTGGCTTGATTTTAAAATTCTCGATGCCGTAACTCTGCAACCTGTCGCTCAATGCGTCATATTCGGCCTCTGATTTGACGCGTTGGACATAGGCAATGCCCTGAAGGCCCGGATAAAAATTCTTAAAACGCAGCTGGTCGAAATAGATTTCCCATTCCTGAAGGCTTACCTCTTTTGATGCCATGAAGAAGGCCTTCACGCCTCTGAGTAATTCCTCGTAGGAGGACAATCTCTTACTAATGATCTGATGGATCCGATCGGCTTCGAAATCGAATTCCGCTTTTGCATTCCTCCGTTCCATGAGGCTCAAGCCAGAGCAAATGATAGCCGTAACGAGGAGCCCGATAAAAAACGTGATCAGCGGTTTGCGACTTTTCATTGGCAGATATTAGCGATAGCTTATAAAAGCATTGTTAAGGGAATATGGAAAGCCCATATCATGTCCGTAGCAAAGCGAGGAACTCTTTGTTACCATCCGTTCCCTTGATGGGGGAATCAATACAGTCCAGCCATGTATGCTTGAGCTCCTCACTCACAAAGTGGTGAATCTTGTCCACTGCGCGCTGGTGAAGCTCTGGATCCCTCACGACACCTCCCTTGCTGATGTCCTCACGCTGAAGTTCAAACTGGGGTTTGATCAGGCACACGATCTGCCCATCAGGTTTCAAGCACGAGAACATCGGGGGGAGGATTTTGGTCAGCGAGATGAAGGACACATCAGTCACGGCAAGATCAACAGGTTCACCAATGTCTTCGAGAGTCATGTAGCGGGCATTGAACTTTTCCTTGGCCACGACTCGGGGGTCATTGCGCAATTTCCAGACCAGCTGGTTGGTGCCCACGTCAATGGCATGTACTTTGGTGGCTCCGCGCTGGAGCAAGCAATCAGTGAAACCGCCGGTGGAGGCCCCCACATCGAGGCAGGTCATTCCACTTGGATCAATTTGAAACGCGTCCAAGGCACCCTCCATCTTTAGCCCGCCTCGACCCACGTATTTGGGTTTTTCCTTGATGCTGAGATCGGAATCAGAGGGGAGCTTGGTGCTGGGTTTGGCCACCACGGTGGTGCCAATGCTGACCTCACCTGCCAGAATGAGCCGCTTGGCCTGCTCTCGTGAGTCACAAAGACCAAGCGACACTAACAGGGCGTCGGCACGTTCTTTGGCAGGCATGAGCTCATCTTAGCGATGTAATCAGCAGAAGAAAAGAGAAACAGCGGGACAAAAAAACCGTCTGACCCATACGAGTCAGACGGTATCAATGATTTGAAGTGGATTGATTACTCAGCTGCTGGTGTGACTTCCTGAGTAGCTGGGGCTTCTTCAGCAGCGGGGGCGTCCGTAGCAGCAGGTGCAGCTTCCTCGCTGGTAGGTGCAGCTTGCTGGGCCTGCTCAGGAGCAGGCTCTTCGCTCTCTTGTCTGCCAAAGCGCATGAAGATTTTTTCTTGCTCAGCCATGCGCATGCCAAATTTTTGCAATGCGGGAATCAGAATGCTGGCGACTTCATTGTTGGACATGATTTGGCTTGCAGCTTGCATCTTCTTTTTAATTTCATTGCCCGCATTTTTCATCTTCTCGTCCACAGCCATGTTGGTTGCCTCGTCAGGTTGTTCGATTTTGTCGAGACGAGATGCAATAGCCTCGACCTCATCACCGATGGTGCCAAGCTTAGCTACAGCTGCCTCAGCAGTGGCTTTATCGCTCACACTGAGAACAGCATCTGCGTATTCATGAAGTTGAACAATGAGCTCGTCAGTGAGGCTATCCAGAGTGTCTTCAGCTTTTGGCGTTTCGGTGCTGGCTTCAGCTTCCTGCGCTTCGGTACTAGCTCCGGTTTCTGCGTCTTTGTTTTCCCCGCAAGAGGTGATAAAGAGCGATGTTACTGCAAGAGTGATGGCAGAGAAGAGGCGTGTTTTGCTTACAATTTTCATGGATGTAATCGGGTATAGTCGTTTGGTAGTAATGGTCTCATGATAGTGCGTATAAGAACGATGTCTTACGGCTCATCGAGGTGGCGGTGTTACACGCTGATAGCCGATCTGGAAAGAAGATAAACGACTTAATACCTAAAAGGGGTAACAAAATACCGTCCGACTTTGAGGCCGGACGGTATTAATAAAAATAAACGGGCACTGCTACGAGCCGGTTATTCTGCGGCTGGCTCAGCAGGAGCGGGAGCTTCAGCAGCAGGGGTATCATTATTATTATTACCAGGTCCAAGAAACTCCGGTAGCTTGTCCATGCGTTTTTGGAACTCTGTCATCGCAGAACCAACGTTCTCACCGAGTTCGTCGTTTTGCATAAATCTCACAAAGAAGCTACCAAACTGATCATTAAATTTCTTGGTAGAGTTTTGCATTTTTTCCTGAATGCGGGCGATGTCCTCGTCACTTGGGGTCTCGAGTTTCTCCATGCGAGCGGAGATGGCTTCTATTTCATCACCGATGACAGCTAATTTTTTGACAAATGCTTCGCCACTTGCCTTGTCCACGGCTGAATCAAAGGCGTCACCGAGATTGTTAATCTGGATAATGAGTTCATCGGTAAGGCTGTCATAGGTGTCTTGCTTTTCAGCTTCAGCTTC
>JBDQHQ010000196.1:0-4174 GCA_040264795.1 Akkermansiaceae bacterium
CAGATTTGAATCAGATAAAAGCCTGAGGCTCTACCTTAGGGAAATCTCCAAGACAGACTTACTCACGCCTGAGCAAGAGGTTGAGCTGGCTGCCCGCATCAAGAGGGGTGACAAGAAAGCGCGTTCTCATATGATTCGTGCAAACCTTCGCCTCGTTGTTAAAATCGCCCAGGATTACTCGGGATACGGCCTGCCTCTTGCCGACCTCATTTCAGAGGGAAACATCGGCCTGATGAAGGCCGTCGAACGCTTCGACCCAAACAAGGGTGGCAAGCTCAGCACCTACGGCTCGTGGTGGATCAAACAGTCCATTAAGCGCGCCCTCGCTAACCAGAGCAAAACCATCCGCCTACCCGTCCACATGGTCGACAAGATTGCCCGCATGCGCCGCATTTCGACCTTTCTTACCGAGGCACTCGGCCGCGAACCTTCTCAGGAAGAGCTGGCAGAGGAACTCGGAATTCCACGCAAGAAGCTGGCACTTCTGGAGCGTGCCGCCAAACGGCCGACTTCACTCAATGCTCCGGTTCATGAAGATGATAGCACCGAGTTCAGTGATATCATCGGGGATGAGCACGCTGTGAATCCCTTTGAGGCACTGGACAGCAAGAACATGCACGGTGAGCTCGATGAGTTACTCGATGTTCTCGATGAGCGCGAGCACCGCATCATCGATGCGCGCTTTGGCCTCGATGGCAAAAAACCGATGACACTCGAGGAAGTGGGTGTTGAATTTGGCGTCACCAGAGAGCGCATCAGACAGCTACAAAACATCGCCCTGGGCAAAATGCGTAAAGCACTACGGAGAAAAGAGAAGCCTATCCCCGAGGCTCTCCCAGAAGCCTTTGCGGAGGCCTCGTAAACCACCAGCAAGCCTGACTTTGGTTCATAGACCATGGAGGTTTAGAGTGACAATCACAAGAACAGCATGGCTCGCCCTGCTGTTCTTTTTTATTTGCGGCGCGCTCTGAAAATGCAGTGCATGCACCATCGTAAATGCCGATTTTATCCAAAAAAAACAAGTTTTCGTTCTATTATCAGACACTGATAAACACTAGGCTCATCAAGTCATTTGCCATCGGAGAAGAGCTTAGCTCCTCATCATGGATCACCTATAGCTCGGATCCATCTCATTTCCCACATTCATGAAAACCATCACCATCTTTTTAATGACCGCACTCTGCTCCCCGCTGAGTGCTCAGATGCTGCTACCAGAAAATGCCCTTCCAGAATACGAGCAGGACATTGATCACGCCAGACTGATCAAGCAAACTGATAAAAAGACCATCCAGCAGGGACGTAAAATTTACGACAACCTCTGCATGAACTGCCACGGCAACCTCAAGCAGGTCGGATCCATCCCCACATCGCTTCGCTTTGGCCAGGGTCAATTCCAGCATGCCAGTGACCCTCACACGATGTATCAGACGATCACCCGCGGCTGGCGTGCCATGCCTCCCCAGCCCCAACTCACACCGCGTGAAAAATATGCCGTTATTCACTACATCCGTGATCACTATTTAAAAAAGCACAATCCCTCTCAGCTCTTTAAGGTCACTGCTGACTATTTAAAAAAACTCCCCAAGGGAACCAGCCTCGGACCAGAGCCTCCTTCAAGTGAGGCTCCCGATCCCTGGACAGCCATGAACTATGGTGACTTTCTGATCAACACCTACGAGATCGCCACGGAGCAGGACCGCAAAAAAGCAGGTGGTGGCGACCAGATCGCACCCGATGCCAATCTCGCTTACAAAGGCATCGCGCTGCGTCTCGATCCGGGTGAGGGTGGAGTCAGTAAGGGGAAAACCTGGTCGATCTTCGAGCACGACGCGATGCGGGTTGCCGGCATCTGGCATGGTGATGGTTTTATTGACTGGAAAGGCGTTCATTTCGACGGCAAGCACGTCGTCCGGCCGCGTACTATCGGCACGCCCATCCTTGAAACCAAGGATGAACCCGGCTGGGCCAATCCGGACACCGGAAACTTTGATGACCTGCGCTTCAAGGGTCCTGACGGGCTTCGCTATGGTCCCCTGCCAAGGCATTGGGCCCACTATAAGGGGCTCTACAAGCACGGCAGCCAAACCATCATCAGCTACTCCGTCGGGGATGCTGACATTCTCGAGAGCCACGAACTGACCGCGGATGGTGGTTTTGTCCGCCAGATCAACATCGGCAAGTCCAGCAAAGCACTGACACTGCGAGTTGCTCCAAGCTCAAAGAAACTCAGTCAATCAGAAGGAAGCCCCTCGGAGCTGAGCAATGCCGATGGCTACTGGACCATCACCTTCACCCCGGAGTCAACTCCAGCGAAGGTCGCCTTCACCATCGGGGGCACCACTACAGCCGCGGCCAAGGACCTCACCCCACTCACCAAGGGAGGTCCCAGCCAATGGCCCGAGACCCTCACCGCTCCGCTAACCCGAGGCAACCAGCCCGGTGCTTTTCAGTGGGATCACTTCGATGTGCCTATCGACACCCTGTGGCACAGCCGCCTGCGCACCTCCGGCTTTGACTTCACTCCGGATGGAAAATCCATTATTGTTTGCTGCTGGGATGGTGACGTCTGGAAAGTCGATGGTTTCACCGACCCCACATCGAGCCAGACCACCTGGAAGCGCATCGCCTCCGGCTTGTTCCAGCCACTGGGACTCAAGATCGTCAAAGGCAGGATCTTTGTCACCTGCCGTGATCAAATCGTTGTTCTCAACGATCTCAACGGCGACGGTGAGACCGACTTCTATGAGTGTTTTAATAGTGACGCCCAAGTCACCAATCACTTCCACGAGTTCGCCATGGGCCTGCAGGCTGATGACGTGGGCAACCTCTATTACGCCCGCAGTGCCCGCCATGCGCGCCCACCACTGGTCCCTCACCACGGCACCCTGCTCAAGGTCAGTGCTGACGGCTCCCATACTGAGATCCTGGCTCACGGCTTCCGTGCTGCCAATGGTGTATGCCGCAATCCGGACGGTACTTTCTTTGTCACTGACCAAGAGGGCCACTGGAACCCGATGAACCGCATCAACCACGTCACTGCCGGCAACAACTTCTACGGCAACATCTGGGGATACGGAGCTCCCGAGGACACATCGGACGCCGCCATGGAGCAACCACTCTGCTGGGTAGCCAAGGGGTTCGACCGCTCCCCAGCCGAGCTGCTCTGGATTGACAGCGACAAATGGGGCCCTTTCAACGGCAAGCTCATCCACCTCTCCTATGGTCACGGACGCCTTTCACTCGTTCCTCACGAGACCATCGATGGCAAGAAGCAAGGCGGGCTGATCCGCTTCCCACTCCCCGACCTCGCCACCGGTGTGATGCGTGGCCGCTTCCACTCCGGCGCGGGTGGTGACGGCCAGCTCTACACCTGTGGCATGGCTGCTTGGTCAACCTCGCAATCCAAGAAAAAGGGTGGTTTGTTCCGGATCCGCTACACTGGAAAGCCTGCCTACCTGCCCGTGGACCTCAAAGCCCATCAAAATGGTGTCAGCATGATCTTCTCCGAGCCTCTTGACCCCGCCAGTGTAAAACCAGATGCTCTTAATATCCACACATGGGCCTACAAGCGCAGTAAAAACTACGGTTCCAAACACCTCAACGAGAGATCCCACCCGGTCACGGCTGCCAGCCTTAGCCCGGACGGCAAGACCCTGACCTTCCAAATTGCTGAGCTGAGCACCTGCTGGCAAATGTCGATCAAATATGACCTCAAAGGCATTGACGGCTCAAGCGTCAAGGGAGAGATCCAGAATACCATCAATACGCTCAAACCATGAGCCTGAGAAGTGCCCATCAGACCTGTAGCACAAACTGAGCAGATTTTCTTCCTACGTAGTAGGAAAGGAGTATCCCTGAAAATTTATCTTTTCAATTGGCTCTTCGGCGCGTAGGTCATCCTTCCATGTCGAAGACCCTTATCATAGCGGAGAAGCCGTCCGTCGCCACCGATCTCTCTCGAGCGCTGGCCAAGGCCCCTGATGTAGGCAGCTTCGAAAAGAAAGGCCGCGGACGTGATATTTACTTCGAAAACGACAACTATGTCATCACCTCGGCGGTGGGACACCTGGTGGAGCTTAAGATGCCTCAGGGACCTATGGGTAAAAACGGCAAGCCCCGTAACCTGCCATGGAACTTTGATGTTCTTCCCGCCATACCTGCAAGATTCGAGCTC
>JBDQHQ010000197.1:0-4126 GCA_040264795.1 Akkermansiaceae bacterium
ATTGAAGGTAAAGATTACACCGTTAAAGACGGTGATGTCATTGAATTCCGCTTCAATGTATGATCTTCTGCCCATTTGAATCACGTTTATCCTGGCCCGAAGGCCGTGAAATACCGGTGAATGGGTGATTCAGGGAGGGCAATATATATCAGGATGGATCTATGTGGATTGCACCCATTCGGGCAGTTCATAATTAGTGATAACAATCGGCAATTTGCAGCTGTATTTATTTATTTGTAAAAATAAATATTTTTTGAAACGAAAATACTAAAAAATATCTTGTCTTTCACCTATCTGACTGACATGATATCATTTAATTCGAGGAAGTTGTAAAATTATTTATTACACCTAATAAAATAGTTTAGCACCTTCGGCTAATTCATAACACATCGCCCATGGTGTCACACCCAGCTTTGGAATTTCTCGAAACATCCTTACATCCATCATCCTTACTATTTCATTATGCGTTTGATTTGTGCATTGCCAATCATCATGGGGTTCCTAACGCCGGGAATTCATGCTGGCTACATCTCTCTGGATGAAGAGATGCGCTTCGAGTCTGCTGCCGCTCAAGAGCACGCAGACTATCTGGCTGAGAGACGCAGCGCCATTCCCGACATCCTCTGTCCGTTTCAAGCACCCCCCAAAGCGCGTGTGGTTATTGAAGAACCTGATCCATGGGAACTAACACAAAACCAATGGCGCAGGGGTATCACTGCCAGTGTCTTTTGGGTCGGAGAAAAAGCGAGCGAGCGCAATCCAACGCCCAATCATGCCAGCGCCTGGGATCCGAACTGGCAAATCAATTACGGTGGAGTAGATCACCCATCGAGCAGGTCCGGCTACCTCCCCGCTGGTTTTAAACCTCGCATGAACCCATTTTACGTTGCACTCCCCTACGATGACCTTGCCCCCGGGGATGAGCCCAACGCCCAGGCAGCTCATGTCGTTCCCTGGTATTGGAAAGCCTACAAAGGTCCATGGAGTTCAACCTGCAAAGGCAAGTGGCTTGCCATTCATTACAGGGGCAAGGTGTGCTATGCCCAGTGGGAAGATTGCGGACCATTTCACGCAGATGACTGGCAATACGTTTTCAAGGGGCATGCCCCCAAGCCCAACCCCAATGGTAACGCAGCCATTGAGGTCAGCCCGGCTGTCAGAGACTTCCTAGCGATACGAAGCGGCTACCGCGTCTCATGGAAATTCGTCCAGCAAGATGAAGTTCCAAACGGCCCATGGTCTCAGTGGTAAAGCCAACGCTCCATATAAATTTCCTGCCCTCCACGTTAAACGAATAAATCAAACCCAACCCTCCAAGGTTAACAACCAACAACAACAACATGAAAACAAAAAAAACAACCATCATTGCACTTGCCGCACTGGCATTAGGCATCGCTACCGCTCAAGCAGGTAGAGGCTGTCAAATCATTGTGCCGTGCGCGCCAAGTCAACTGCAGCACGCCAACGCCGCCAAACACCACTTTGCGGTCGGTGAAATGTACAGCTACACGGTCAACAGTGTCAGCTTTTGCCTCAAGACCATCGATGCCAGCAGCCCTGGCAACAAAATCATGCTCTACAACAACGGTGAATTCCTGTGCGATCTCGCCATTCCATTGGAGCGCAAGGTCGTCGCTGAGGGTGTTCTCAATGAGGACACATGTCCTGGCGTCTTCCCCATTAAACTGAATGGTGACGTCAATTTGACTTTTGACTTCGAGCACGCTGCTTCTGCATTTGGTGCTGTTGCTCTCAACTGTGAGTATGCTCCCACACCACCTGAAGCTTCCGGAAATCTCGAGGCTCCTCTTGCAGCCAATGCAGAAGACCATCCCAGTATTGATTGGAATGCTCTGATCAGCGTCAAAACGGAAACCACGGTCACTGACGTGAGCGGAGCGGTCGCCGGTGCTACTGTCGAAGCTGACAACGCTGGCCAGACAAAAACCAAAAAATCCAACTAATATCTCAGGCAGCTCCAACTCTGGAGCTGTCGACAACCTCAAAAGCAATTTTAGGTCGGGTTCGGCCGAATGCCTCTAGAGCTGATCAATTCCGCCTGCCAACATGATGATGTCTACTCATAACAGGACAGCCAAACCTAATCGTATGGCCAATCATCATCTTGGATCTCGCGCGGCTCTATGGGTTCTGGCAATGACAATAGTTTGCTCTGCTTCCCTTCGCTCAGAAGTGACGGAGGGAGGCAAGCAAACCGACAAACCCAAGCCCAAACTTGCCCACGTATATCGAAACGCACACATTCTGTCGAACCGCGGAACACACACGGTTGTCCCCAAGTTCAGCATCATTTATCAACCAAACAAGAATCAATCCAAGGTTGTGGAAATCCCATCTGGAAAATTCCGCTTTTGGCCGGATTTCCTCCCCCAGAACCGCGATTGGATACACACCTTTGAGGTAACACTTGATCAGGCCAAGGGAAAGAAGCCCATTCCCGCAGCCAAGCTTGAAGAGTTTGCCAAGATTAATCGCACAGTCATCGCAACCTACCGACAGAATCCAATATCAGTTCGCCCTCCCAAAAACGATGATTCCTCCACGGAAACTGAGAACAAACAGTAATTACCCCCAGTAATCACTAACTAAAACCACCAATCATCTACCATGAATCCACTCAAGCCATTTAAAACAATCTCCCTGGTCACAGGCATCCTCGTGACGAGCATTGTCTCCAGCCAGGCCACCGTAACCTTCTTTATCAAACAGGTTCAAGAGGGCGCTAACGGGGAAGACGGTATCTCAACCGACGTATACATTGAGGACAGCGAACTACTCACCGAAAACAAAAGCTCTTTTGGCAACCATATTGCCTTGATGGAAGTAGGGCCTTACGGATCCACATTCTATCTGTATGTGCAGGGACTTGACGGCCCGGACGGAGCTCCCGTGCTACTTGATCAGAAGTTCGTCGGGCAATATGTTGCCAGCTCTAATATCGAAATCACCAGCGTGGACCCTTATGTCCCCACTCGCACACGGGCCAATGAATCATTCACGGTCAACATTACCTCCTCCAATCAAAACTGGACAAGTGCGCAATTGTCAGGGTCAGCACCTGAGCTTGCATGGGATCCACTTAGCATGAGAGTCAACGCTACCTACGAGAAACAGTTGGTCGATGGCACTGCTCTTTTGGCAGGCGAAACTGACCTTGATGACACCAGCAGCAGTGATGAGCACAACATGCTGGCCGGAGAGACACAGCAATTGACATACACGGCCACCAACATCCCAGCCAGCACAGATCCAGACGATGTCACGGTCCCCCGCCCTTCAGATTCATTGCTCATGGGGGAAGAGACTTTCACCATCGAGGCTCAATCAGATGTAGATATTGACGGTAATGCCATATTCAGGGAGATCGCATCAGACAAAATTCAAATTTGGCCTCGAGCCCAGGCAAAAATCGCAGGTTTGAGCCAGGGTGATCGGATCACCCGGACGATGCCCGACGTTAACATCTATCTTTACGATCTTTATCCTAATAGTACTACATACGCCACTATTTACGAGGGTGAGCCCAGCCTGGATGGCTCAGTCATACCCGTGTATACATCATTCAAGCTGGGGCCCTATAACAGGGCAACACCCATTGGAACTGCAGAAGCGCCTGCTGAAATTCCTGTGACCAATTGGGACAAATACATCACCAACGATGGAACTTACACCCTTGAGCTGTCGACAATCACACCATTCAACGGTGGCCAGCCTGAGCGGATTCTTGCGGTAAGCTTTGACGTTGATCGCACGATCCAATTTGTAGGAAGCACCACTACTTCGGAATAATATTCTGATTGCGATAAAGGAGAGAAAAACGTGTAGAATGTTTCTTTCTTATGGTATCCTCCAACTCGGAGAGAACCAGTAGCAACATCAACCCCCTCACTGGCTCAATATGGTAAGAAACTGACTTTCTAATGAATCCAGCCTCATTTTTTTCCTGTTTGTTATTGGGAGTGAACACCCCATGTTTCAAGGTCAGGGATGACTTCAACTCATTAAAGTCAGTTAAAGCACGTTTTGAATCAACATCCGGGGCACCATAATGCAGCGCCACTTCAAACATCTTACCCTGATGGTATCTGGCCTCCAGCGCATAAGC
>JBDQHQ010000198.1:0-4108 GCA_040264795.1 Akkermansiaceae bacterium
CGATGCCTCCAACAACGAGGACGGCTTCCTGGTAGACCGCTCGCTGGACTCGATTACCTGGAATGAGGGTATCGCCAGCCTGCCAGTAAACTCCACCTCATACAATGATTCCGGTCTTAACGCCTCAACCACATACTTTTACCGGGTACGCGCCTACAATGCGCAGGGTGATGGGGTTTCCAGTGTGGCTTCAGCGACTACGGACGATCCACCTCCCTATGAGGATTCAGTGGCAGCCGCTGACTTGTTTGTCAGTGGCTCTGTGCAAGGGGTCTACACCGCGACTCATGTTCCCAATGACGGGCAAGTGCAGTCCATCACCGAGGTTGAGAGTGGTGGTAGACCAAGCCGCCGCCGCAGCTTCATGGATCATCGCTGGCGTTTTCTCAATGTCCGTGGGGGCTTGAGTCTAACCCTCTACGCAACTGGACATGCTCCTGCCAACAGCGAGGGGGATGATTTTGAGATCCAGTTCTCGACCAATGCGGGAAGTAGCTGGTCTTCGTTTTCGCCTGCAGTCGTCATTGCAAACGGTTCAGCTCCGGGCTCCGAGTATATTGCGGCGTTTCCTCCAGGCACACAGGGTGACATCGATCTGCGCGTGATTGATACCGATGATACCCAAGGCAACAGGCAACTTGACGTGGTATCTATCGATCAACTCCTTATTCGTACCGATATCGACCCGAATGACTTTCCGCCGAGTGAGCCGACGGGTGTGACAGCCTCGGTTGTTTCTTCCTCTGAAGTCAGTGTCAGCTGGCAGGACAACTCCAGCAATGAGATTGGCTTCGCCATCTACCGATCAACTGATTCTGTAAACTGGCTGGAGATCGGCAATGTCGTTGCTGATAGTAGCAGCTACTCCGACACGACGGCCGCACCTGCTACGAGTTATCGCTATCAAGTTGGAGCTTACAGCCCAAGTTTTGAGACTTTGTCAGCGGTTTCCAACGAGGTTACGACACCTGATGGTCTCTCACTTGGAGCTCTCTCCGGAGGCAAGAGAAAGGGTGCGATCTATGTTGACCTGACTTGGGCAGGAGGTGGTTCGCTTAGTGACGTGGTTATCTGGCGTAGTACCAATGGCGGACCGTTTGAGAGTATCTTGACTACTCCCAATGACTCTTCCCATCGGGATGAAACGGGCTTGAAGGGCGGGCAGTCTTTCACTTACGAAATCCGCTCTCCAAACGGTAGCATCGTGTCAAACCGACAGTCTATCTCGTTCTAAAGCCATCCTGCGCTTAAGTCATTAGTGTGATGAGGTCTCACCCGGTGGGTTAACACTGGTGGCCTCATCATTGGTGTCGGAATCGCTCCTGCCACGCAGGCCAGCACCACGCCACTCATCTCGACTTGAGTCAGCCGCCCAAGGAGGGGAGCCAAGTGAGGGCGTGGCAGAATAGGGCGATCTGTGGTTTGTTATTCAGGGCAATGATGTTGATGATGCAGGGTATGGGTGGCAGGTATGGTTCTCATACCCTCAAAAATATGGTTGGCCACTCTACAATCTGAGACTTGTTTTATAATGGTGCTCTTGCGAGAATCAGTAGACAGTGTTGCCTTGAGGACTCTTTATCATGAAAAATTATCTCATCATCGGAATAGGTATCTATCTGTTATTCAAAATTTTCACGATGTTTTTTGGTTCTGAGCCGGGTCGTTTCGATCCTGTTAGGGCGCTTAAGTCTATTGGATTCGAGTCAGATGGTTTCGATCCTGTTACGGAGTTTAAGTCTGAGCTTTGCAATTCCAGTATGCAAAAAGTCGATTCTTCCAAGCTGAAGGGTAAAACGACCCTGCTTTATTTTAGTGCGAAATGGTGCCCTCCTTGTCAGCAATTCACTCCCATTCTGGTGAAGTTCCAGAGGAAGCACCGCGACAAGGTGGAGGTTGTGTTCATCAGCTCTGACAAGAGTAAGTCTGAGATGTCTGCCTACATTAAATCCAAAAGAATGAACGCGTTCTATTGTGTCGATTTTAATTCCCCCTTGAAGGGTGCTCTAGGAAAGCAGTTCAAGGTAAGAGGAATACCCTCAGTAGTAGTTATTAGCCCAAGCGGTAAAGTGGCCAGTATGAATGGCCGTGATCATATTTACAGGAGCCAGCAGCTGCCTGATGAGTGGACGCAGTGATTTGCCGACTGCGTCGGCAGTTTAAGTTCAGTGTTTAAGTTGACCGTGTATGGCGTTGTTCTTAGTTCTCGGTTGACGCCACTGCGTGGCAGTTCTGGTTGGGAGTTTAAGTTTAAGGCTATGTTCGGCACAGGTCTCTTTTTTGTTTCTCAGGCTTCCCCTGCAGCTGTCGATGATCCATATTTCATGCATGTGCGGTATCGCGGGCGGGCATAATTTGCGCCAAGATCAACTTGGTTTGATACTCGATGCGCTTGAGCACCGCAGACCGGTATTCTTTCGATGGATTGAGTGAAACTATCGATTGAAATGATATTGGATTTGGGGTTTATTATTGCCATGAATATCCACCATCTTGAGCTTTTCTATTATGTAGCAAAATATGAGGGTATCACTGCTGCGGTGCGTAAGATGCCCTTCGGCATTCAGCAACCGGCGGTGAGTGGCCAGGTGATCCAGCTTGAGGATGATCTCGGGGTAAAGTTGTTCAACCGCCGGCCTTTTGCGCTTACGCCGGAAGGTGAGGAACTTTATGATTTTATTTATCCCTTTTTTTCCCAAGTGGACCATCTAGGGGCACGCCTACGCGGAGAGGAGGGCTCCCATCTGAGAATCGCGGCCGCGGCATCTTATCTGCGCCATCATTTGCCCGATCTGTTGGAGCAGATGCGTATTGAGGATCCAAAATTACGCCTGACTTTGCGTGAGGTGACTCCTGCTCTGATGCATGGCTTGTTAACCAGCCAGCAGGTTGATTTGGCCGTCACCAGTCTTTACGGTCGGCTGGGTGAAGGGTTGCAGGTAGAGAAGCTGTTGGAGTTGCCACTGGTATTGCTTGTGCCGAACGCTTGGCCAGTTAAGCGTTTTGAGGATTTGTTCACGGATGATCCAGACTCCACTGGGCAGATTGCTAAATATCCTCTGGTCGGTCTGCCGAAGGAGGAGACGATTAGTATGATCTTTCAGGATGAACTGGCTCAGCGTGAGGTAAATTGGATGCCTAGTGTTGAAACCGATGCTCTGGACGTGATCGAGGAATACGCTGCCCGTGGTTTCGGGGTGGGCTTGGGAGTGGAGATTCCAGAGAAGAAAACCCGCAAGGGCTTGCGTGTCATCCGGCTCGAAGATTTTCCCCCACTCGTAGTGGCGGCTGTGTATCAGAGTGATTTGAAGCCAGTCGCGCAGGCTTTTCTAGAGAGGGCTAAAGCACTGGCAGGCAGGCTCGCTCAAGGGGTGGGGAAGAAGTAGTCATTTTTGATTTGAAATGAAAGGCATCGATTTAATTGATGATGTTATCTTATTTATCGATTATGAGATGTGCGGGACTTATGGCATGCTTCGCACGACTTGAGGCTGCCTCGTCCAAAGTGAGCGGCCAGGGTCTCTCAAACAAAAAGAAAAAATGATGAAAAAGAAATCAATACTACTGATGCTGAGCTTGATTGCTCTACCTTTTAGCACACACGCCGTGGCCGAGGAAGAAGCAGCCAAGGTAGCGAAGCCAGCGAACGAGGATCATGCTTCAAGTGAGGCTCTGAAAGCCATCCAAGGCAAATGGAATCTCGTTACCATGAGGGCCGCTGGGAACGATGCGCCACCCCAGGTGATCGAGACCTACAAATACGAATTCAAGGGGGACAAGCTCATGATAACCCCTGATAATCCTAATTCTAATGGGAACTTCTCCATCAAGCTGGATCCTTCTGCCAAGCCGATTGCGACTCTGGATATGACGGATTTGGCCGGTAAACACGAAGGTAGGACCTTGCCAGGTATCTACTCGCTTGAGCAAGGCAAGCTGAAGATCTGTTTCGGCAACAAACGCCCCTCAGGATTTATTGCCACGGAGGAAACCGGATACGGTCAGATCCTTATTGAGCTGGAGCGCGAATAGTGTCTAAGGCCAGAGGTGTTAAGGGCGCATTCTTGAGCCTCTGAAAAAAGTCCTCAGATAAGACCCTGTAAAAAGC